>JALYGX010000277.1 GCA_030776905.1 Cyanobacteriota bacterium
ACGACAAAATATCGGTCATTAAGTCGTCGACTCAATTCAGCTAGTAACGTAGATTTACCACAACCGCGATGTCCCGTGAAGATAATCTTGCCATCCCCCGAAGGACTATCTTCCACCAGTTGTTCTAATTCCTCAATAACTTCAGTACCGTAGTCTACCTTAAACTTGTCTAAATCCTTCTGCTCCAAAAGCGGCAGAAGTTCCAAATTTCTGTAGGCTTCGCGAAAGGACTCTAATAACTCGTTAGACATCGCCTTAGGCTATATGAGAGGCTAACTACTCATATCATGCCGCACCCTAGAACTGAAATAACTTAGATAAGTTTAAATTGCAGGTTTAGCCGATACTGCCGCGTTTCCGGGCTTCTTTATAGGAAGTTCCCACATTTTTTAAGCCCGCACGAATCATTTGTTGTTCCAGTAGGGCAAAAAAGCGAGTGCGATCGCCTCCTCGTACAACGGCTTGATTGTGTGCCTCAGCAAGCGCCACCGGATAACCATAACCTTTATGAACTTGAGCTAGTGTCAAACTCAGGGCTTGATTGAGCAAGGAAGCGTCTTGGGCTACCCATTCCGGCATCTCAATACGAGCAACTTCCGCCCCAACATTGACATAGCAAAAGTAGATGCGGTGTGCGTTGTACAAATCTAGAATCCGCGCGGAACTGCGATACAGGGGACTACGTTGCCCTGGTTTTAACAACGTTTCCCAAAGCGCTGCATCTCGCAAAGGCTCAACAACCTGACAAGGTAACTTGTCGATGATGCTAGCGCAGTGAGTCATGCAGACAGGAGTTTCGTGAGGACAAGCTTGCAGTCGCAGGAAATTCAGGGCTTCAAGACTGCGAGAAGCACTTAGATAGCCTAAAAGCGGCACATTAACAGAGCGTAGCTGCTCCCAAGCTTCTATAATTGGCGGCAAAATGCGATCGCGTGCTTCTCCTGGTAAACCCTCCAAAAACCAGTAGATCAGCGAACCATCCACCATTGCTAAATTTGGCGTATCCAGGTGAGGGCCGGGTGGTTTGACCCAACGGCAAGCCATTTCTGCCAACATCGACACCTCAGACACCGTGCGCCGATGTCCCATCCACTCCTCAGTCCGAATCCCCCACTGCCGAGAAACATATAAATCTTCTGGTCGGTAAAACACTTCTGGCAAGCTATCCAACAAGGGATACAAGCTTTGCCCATAGTGCAACATTACCCGACCGACATTGATTAGATAACAGTAGGCGATTTCGTGGTGAGACGGTGCAATTTGAGAACCGTCCGTAGCGAAGACTGTGTGGCTTTCTGGAGGGGTGTCCAGGTCAATACGAGTATCGAGAGGTTCAACAGGTACTGCCGCCGTAAACGTCATGCGATCGCGCCATTGCTGCTGGCGCTTCACCAGTTCGTCCTGTCGTCCAAACGTCTGTAACAGTAGTTGTTGGGCGAGTTCCAAGCGTTGGCGCGATGCTACCGCCTCCACTCTCAGGTGTTGGCTAATACCAGGGATTTGACTTGCAAGTTTTGTTAAATCCAGCATTGGTTATTGGTTGTTGGTTACTAATTGTTAGTTATTGGTAAACAACAAACAACTAATGAGGCCAAGCAGAAAAATCCTGAACAAACACCGAAAGAGACAACAGCTTAATTCTTGGGTGATTACGGACAGATTCTTGATGAGCTGTGGTATTGTAGCCCCAATCAGCTAGGTAGAGTCTTACATCGTTTAGGTTAGACTGCTGTTCCACCAATTGTAAGGTTTTCAGCCGATCTTCCACAAACCAAAGCGTTACGGCGTCATTTGTTGATTCTATTAGTTGCCGTAGGGTTTGGTATTTAGGGCGTTTGGACTCTTTGCCAATTATCTGTTCTTCAGGTAGTTGAATCCCTTGTTGTTGCAATAGCTGCTTAACGAAGCGTCCTTCTTTAGTCGTAACAATGAATAACTGTGTAGGACTCTCCAACGGTAAGTCTTGCTGTGGGGATAGCATTCTAGTAAGCCGCTCGATCATACCGGGATAAAATCGATGCAGCCCCAGCCAGCTATCTAAATCTGTTTTAATCCACTCATCCCGAACCGCGTCCAACTTCTTGCCGATGTCTGCGGCATCCAACTTCTCTAATTCAATGAGTTCTTGAGCAACAGCCATCCAATCCTGCAAAATCTTTTCTTCTGAAATGCCAAGTACTAATGCCCTCAGTAAAATGGGCATTTCCCAGCCTGTTTCAACGACGGGACGTAAGCGGTAGAATCTGGCTGCTAAGTCATCGGGTGGCGTCTGGTTTGCAGCCTGCCAAATTTGACAGTAAGTGCGCCAGGACGTTTGAAAATACTCAAGCAGTCCATCACAGAGGACGCCGTCAAAATCGAGGGCAAGAATTGTCGGGGCGTCAGCAGGCATAGTTAAAGTTGCGGGAACCTTAAGGGTTTATCAAAACGTGAAATTCTTATTTAATAGGCTTGACAGCCTTTAATAGGAAGCCTTAGATTAAATATGCATTTTATAAGTGGGTAGCCTAATCTTATCTGGTAGACAAAAAACGTCAATACGTCCAAAACCAGATTAGGAGCGGAGGAACCAAATTTTGGGGCGAATCTCAAACAACTGAGAGAGACACCTTCCAGTCTTAGCCCGTCAGCTAACTCCGTCGGCAATGGGAGGAGCACCATAGACATAAGCTGATTAAAGCCTTAGTCGTTGGGGTCTCCTAGACAGATGTCACTGCAACTCCAGTGCCAGTAAAATCTGTTGCCTGACCCACCTCACAAACCGCTACAGATTAACAGAGGGTTAGAACGATGATGACTTACAAACAATGGAATCTGCTGACGAAACAAGAATTAAATGGTATTGCTGTTGATTACACTGACCCGGAAGGGCAAGCCTACAGGGCACCTTTCTGTTTTCACACTCTTGAGGAAGCCTTAAACTACGGCAAACTTTGCATTGATCAATCCATTCGTTCGAGGTCATTGCAGAACACAATGAATGAAGCCATTCAAGGCAGAGTGATCGGTTAGAAGTAGAGGTCGTCTAAAAATTACTGCGACCTTTCAGCTAAAAGAGTGAGTCGTCATTGGTCATTAGTCATTCAGGCTTTGCTAGTAATGACTAATGACTAAAGGCGCGATTTATATATTAAGTGGCAATTGATGGATAAAGATTCAGCTGCACCTCGTTACGGAGTAGTGTTGGTAACCGCTTCCTCGCAGCAAGAAGGAGAAGCAATAGCAAAAGCACTCGTTGAAGCCCGAATGGCAGCTTGTGTCACTCTTATGCCTGTGAATTCAATTTATACCTGGCAAGAGCAGATTCACTCAGAGCAAGAGTGGCAGATGGCAATCAAAACAGACTTATCCCAATTTTCCAGGCTAGAGAAAAAAATTCGCGAACTGCACTCCTACGAAGTACCAGAAATCATTGCCCTACCAATTTTGGTAGGTTCTCCGCCTTATCTGCAATGGATTTCTGACAACGTAAAGGAATCTTAGAATCTGTTATTAGTAGGTGTTGTAGGAGCAGGTTGCCTGATGTTTTAGACTGACCGCAGACATCTCAGCTAAACCCGCCCCTACTGTGCAATAACTTCAGGCAGACTCAGAGAGCGTTGATGATACTGACTCTTGTCGAATTGGAAGCATGATTGAGAACTCTGCACCATTCCCAGGTTCCGAGATGCAAGTTAAAAGACCTCCGTGCTTTTCCACAACAATTTGGTAACTAATCGACAAACCCAAACCGGTACCTTTACCGACTGGTTTTGTTGTAAAAAACGGGTCAAATAATCGATGAGCAACCTCTTCCGTAATTCCTGGTCCATTGTCAGAAATTTGAATTACTGCATGAGGAGTCTTTTCTCCACTAGCTTCGTTGTACTCTCTAACCAGTTCCTTAACGCCTGTAGTGATTGTGATGCGACGAGGACTATCTCGCACCTCAGAGTGTATCTCCAAAACATCAATGGCATTAGTCAGGAGGTTCATAAATACCTGATTGAGTTGCCCTGCATAACATTCCACTAGTGGCAAGACACCATACTCTTTGTGAACTAGGATCTCTGGATGCTGTTCTGTCGCTTTCAGGCGGTTTTGCAAAAGCAGTATCGTGCTGTCAAGACCTTCATGAAGGTCTATCGGCTTCATTTCGGTTTGTTCAGCCCTTAAAAAGTTTTGCAGAGATAGAACAATCTGCCGCAGGCGGTTTGCCCCTACTTTCATAGAGGCTAATAGTTTCGGCATATCTGCCATCAGGAAATCGAAGTCGATCACTTCCAACTCGGCTTGGATTTGATCGACAGGGTCCGGATAGTGAACCGAATAAAGCTGCACCAAACGCATCAAGTCTTTGATGTAGCAATTGGCGTAATCAAGGTTACCGTAGATGAAACCAACAGGATTGTTGATTTCATGGGCAACACCAGCAACCAACTGCCCCAAACTTGACATTTTTTCAGTTTGAATCAGTTGAGCTTGAGTCCGCTGAAGTTCCTGCAATAAAGCCTTGGCGTGCTGGGTTTCTGCCTCCAGTTGCTGAGCTTGATTTTTCAATCGAGCCTTTGATTGCCGTAAGGCTGCCTCAGTCCGCATACGTTCAGCAATCTCTTGTGTTAGAAGCTCATTGGTCTGTCTGAGTTCAGCCGTTCGTTCCTCAACCCGTTTTTCCAACTCATCATGAGCTTTTTGCAGCGCTTCCTCCGCAAGCTTGCGTTCCGTAATATCCCGCGTCACCCTCACAAAGCCGCGTAGCTCTCCGTCTGCATCTCGCAAGGCAGTAATCACAACATTAGCCCAGAATTTCGAGCCATCCTTGCGGACTCGCCAACCTTCGTCTTCAAAACGACCTTGACTCGCTGCGGTGTCTAATCCTCGCTCTGGTTTGCCGAGCTGGATATCTTCTTGGGTATAAAAACAGGAGACATGCTGACCGAGGATCTCTGACTCTAGATAGCGTTTGATGCGTTCTGCACCTGAGTTCCAACTGACAATGCGACCGTATGGGTTTAGCATGATGATCGCATAGTCATTGACGCCTTCAACCAGCAACCGAAATCGCTCTTCAATTTCTTGTTGAGCTGCCTCTGTCTGTTTGCGCTCGGTGTTATCGCGAGCTACAGCATAAATCAATTTCTGCTCTTGGCAAGCCGTCACGTTCCACAACAGCCATTTATAGGAACCATCTTTGCAACGGTAGCGATTTTCAAACTGTATTGTATCTGTACCTGTGGTAAGTGCCTGCAACCGATTAAGGGTTGATGCCCGGTCTTCTGGATGAACAAATTCAATCCACGGCTGGCTTAATAATTCCTGAATCGTAAAACCTAATGTCTTCTCACACATCGGGTTGATTTGCTTCAAATAGCCATCAAACCCCACGATGAAAAACATATCCAACGCGAGTGTAAAAAACTTGTCCATAGCACCACAAACAGAAGGGTCTAGATCTGCTTGTCTTCCCCTAGTGTTGAGAGTTAAGGTTTTTGCCGCTTGGGTTGCCATTGCTCACTTACCTGATTGATTCGACTCAACTCCTCTCTTGTTTTCCAAAGCGACAATCAAGCTATAAGAATTTTGGCAAAGTGGCTGATCGACTTTACCTAGTCGCTACAGGAGCTAAAAAACCTATGGAAAACAGTGATTTGTTAGATATTTAGCATCACTGATACAAACGTTATGGTTGAGAGGCAAGTAGACGCACCCTAAAAGTATGAAACTTTTAAATCTTTACAACTAGTGTAAACGCTAGGTATTGTTTCCCGGATAGCTTAATACTAAGTCATAGTACTTCAATTATTGATTAATATTACGTAAATTAATCATGACTGGCAGGTAAAGTGGGCTTTATATCTTTAACTATTAAACATTCTCGACGATTTAGCAAATTAATGACCTTGAACGAAGAAAGGGAGTATTCACAAGTGCTGAGTGCTGAGTAATGTCAAAAGTCAGAAGTCCTTTAAGCGTAAGGCGTTCAACAGATTGTAAGCTAGTTACTTATTGCTGCCAGCCTGCACTAGTGCATCGCTCGATACATCCAGCTTAGGCAATGAGCCAAGGTAACCAGATCGTTAAACTGAGCAAGCTCACAAAGCGTATGGTCAAGATGAGAGCGAGGCGAATGATGGCTCCACTCTCTACTCCCCCTTCTCGTAAATCCCAAAAAACAAGCCTCTCATAAAGAAAGGCTTGATAAGTGAGATTGATTAAAGGTTGTTTCTGGAGAATTTACCCAGACTTATTGAGATGTAACAACACCGACGTATCCGGCAATCGCTGAGAAAATACCAGAAGCAACCGCTGTTCCAAACAGCCACCAGGCAGCCGTAGCCGCCGCTTTGCGGGTTTCTTCGGCTTGGCGTTGGGCTTGATGCTTAACTTCATCAAGGCGTCGCTGTGCTTCTATTTGGAAACGTTCTGCCCGTTGCAGGACGCTATTGCGGGTACGTTCGATTTGGTCGATCAGTCGATTGGCGTCCGCCTCGGAGATGTCTTCGCGAGAACTCATGAGGGCAACCAGGGTATTGCGATCAAACTGACCGAGGCGATCGCGCAGTGCCTCAAACCCAGCACCAGGGTCATCAAATAACTGGCGGATTTCACCCTTGATGCCGTCGTAGTTGAGTTCGGGTCGATCAAGGCTGTTGAGGTAGTTACGGATTTTGGCAAATACTCGGTCAATCGAATACTGAATGCTCTGTTGCAGATTCCGTACTTGTGCCATCACTTGGTCACGCACGCCAAGGACTTGATCGACAATGCGGTTTACGTCCTGCTCCGAGATATCCCCCCGCTGGCTTAAGAGTGCCGTCAGGGTAGAACGGTCAAAGTGACTCAAGCGATCGCTCAAACTCGACATCCCAGCACGGGGATCGTGGAGCAGCAGTTGCACGTCCCGCTTAATTGCTTCAGGATTGAGTTCATCTTTGCCAGTGGAGCGCAGGTAATCGGTGATCGTGCTTTGGAAATCTTGCACCTGACGCTGAGTCCGGCTAGCAAGGCGTCTAGGGGCTTTGACAATACGGCGAATCGTTCCCTGCACTTGGTCAATGACCTGATTGACTTGTTCCTCACTCAAGTCTTGCCGTTGACTGAGCAACTTCACTAAGGTATCGCGATCAACCTGAGACAAACGTCTTCTAAGGGCATAGGCACCAGCTCTCGGATTATCTAGCAGAGTGGTTAAGTCGCGCTGGATTCCTTCGGGATTCAGTTCTTCCTTACCCGTATTCCTCAGGTAGTCAGCAATTGCCGAGGTTGCCTCGTCGTACTGCCCTTTGGCTTTATCGGCAATTTTCTGAGGCGTATGGCGCACGCGAGTCCAGTTTTTTTCGATTTGATCGAGAGTCTGATTAATTTGCTCCTCATTCAAATCTTCACGCTGGTTCAGTATCTGCACCAATGTATCGCGGTCAAAGAAAGCTGCCCGTGCCCGGAGTGCAGATATTCCGGCTTGTGGGTCATCCAAAAGCGTCTTCAGGTCGCGCTCAACGCCATCAGGATTCAGTTCCTGCTTGCCAGTATCCCGGAGGAAGGACTTAACTTTGAGCCACTGGGCTTCAATTTTCGCCTTGGCTGCCTCTTGCAGTTCTTGAGATTCTCTCAAAACGCGATCGCGGGCGTTGCCTAGATCATTGATAATTACCTCGGCTTCTGCTGGGGTTATATCTGAACGCTGGCTTAATATCCGAGCCAAGGTACCATTGTCGAACTGGGCGAGGCGATTGCTCAGTTGTCCGTAATCGGCATCTGGGTCTTCTAGAATCGGTTTGAAGTTGAGCTGAATTTTTTCCGGCGTCAGGTCTGCTTTGGGAGTTGTGAGCAGATAATTTTCCACCTGCTCCAGCAAGCCCAGTGCGTGTCCTCGTTCCGCTGCCGTTCTCGCTTCCGACAAAACTTCCAGCCGAATGGTTTCGAGTTCATTGGAAAGCTGTCTAATTTTATCCTGAGTAAAGACACCCCGTTGTTGCAGCAAGTCAGCAAAATCTGAGCGATTGAGCTGCTCCAATTCCCGAATGACGGCTTCTGGTTCAGCTTCGGCATCATACAGCACGTCTCGGAAATCCCGCGCCACGGTTTGCGGGTTCATCTGCCAGGAGTATGCATTGAGCAGGTAGTTTTCCACATCTGCTCGTACCGTACTGTAAGGCAATGCGGGTGTATCGACGCCCACCTTGTCGGCAATTTTACCCACCTGGTCGGTTGCTACACCTCTAAGCTTTTGGAGCTGATTGATAACTTTTTCGACATCGAAGTCGGATAGATCCGTCCGTCCCATCACCATCCCAATTAAACTGTTCACACCCAGTGTCATTGCCTGAGCCACTGGACCCGTAGGTTGGGGCTGATTTTGTTTGGACTCGTCATTTTGGGACTGGCCGCGTTGGCGCATTTCGTTAATTAGCTCGTCCAGCCTCTGAGCCAGTTGATTTCCCACTAGTTGAGCCGGTGCGGCTGACTGGATAAATTCGCCTAAGGCTGCCATTGGATCTCGTTGCTGCGGTAGCTGACCTACGGTGTTATTCCAGGCGGCTTCGAGTTGGTCGGCAAGCCGATTGACATCCCGTTTGGATAAATCACTACGGCTGCTAATTAAGTCTACAAAGGTTTGTCGGTCAACATTGCGGAGGCGATCGCTTCCAGCAATTTCTTTCAAATTCGGGTCATTGAGCAAGTTCTCAAATTCTTGCCTAATCGCCTTTATATTCAACTCTGGAGGTCGCAGTGCTTGGATGTAATCCTCAACGTTCTCCCGCAAGCTAACTGGATCGATGGCTGAGGTAAATTCGCGGCGCACAGCAGAGGCAGCCGCTTCAGCGGTAGCCACAACTTGCTTACTGGCAGCATTCCCTCCAATGGCAGCAGCAGCCGTTCCCGCGAGCATTTGCAAGCCAGAACTGGCTGTATTAACGAGCGACCCAATTAGAGAACCGACTGTTGAAGAACTGAACCAAACCAGCAGTAAGAAGAACGCTGCCCAGATTACCAAACCAACAATTGCACCTAGTCCGGGACTTACAATCAAACTGAGTTTGACGGCAAATAGGCTAGCCAAAAATAGCGCTATAGTGACGCTGAGCAATGTCCCAAGTCCAAGCGTAAAGCCGATCTTGCGAATTGTTCCGCCCAAGCTATCCGATTCCTTGTGATCATCTGAGTGAGAATCTGATGAGCCTCCCGCCATCGAAATCCCCAAGGCAACGCCAAGATTGGTTAATACGAACTGGAAGGCAAAAGCCATTACCACTCCAGCAACCAAGGCTACAAAGAATTGGGGTCCACTGAAGGCCAATGCTGCCTTCTCTGCCGTATTAATGGTTGAATCTACTGGAACCTGTGCCAGCCAGAGTCTCCAGCTACTAAGTTCCAGTGCTATTTCCCCACTGTGAAACATGATGTCTACCTCGTCAATTTTTTTATGTGTCGCGTTAGTCTAAAAGATTGCTGGAATAGGCTCGCCTTTATTGGGGCAAAAATCACAGTCTTTCAGACAGAATCGTTGGATACGAGGTTTGCAATCATCTCCCCAAGGGGTGAAAGCTTTAACGGTTCTACAAATCTCTACCTTGCGATGTAGCTAGTTCTGCTTAGAGGCGGCTATTTATATATCCGAGGGTAGCTGAATTTTTCCCAGAATTCCTCCTTGCCCAAGGCAACTAATGGCTGGTCGTCCCAAAAGGGAGACTTAGTTTAATGTTTCTCTCATGAATGTACTGGAATGCTTGTGTGAGGCGCTTAAGTAAAGAGTAGAGGGAGATCGATCGTTTCCCATCTACTCTTTGCTCATCGCTACTGCTGGCTCGTATATCTGCGTGAACTGTCTAGAACCTGTAGACGGACGGGTGCAACGCCTGTTCGCATAACTCCCAACATTCTAGCTGCGGCTGCTGAAAGGTCAATCACCCGACCCCCTATATAAGGTCCACGGTCATTAATCCGCACAACAACTG
>JALYGX010000278.1 GCA_030776905.1 Cyanobacteriota bacterium
GAGGAACTAGTAGCGCTACTGGATCGGGCTTTAGAAGACACAGCGCGATCGCAATCGCGCACTTATCAGATTTTCACCGCTAGCGATAAAGGACCCAGTCGCAACCATAATGAAGATGCCTGTTACCCACCGAGTGGGCGGTTAATCCATCCTTCCAGTGGTGGAAATGCTTTGGCGATTGTCTGCGATGGCATTGGCGGACACGAAGGCGGCGAGGTGGCTTCTAATTTGGCGATTAACACCCTTTACGAGCGGTTAGAAAAACTACAAGCCAACCCCAATAACTGCAACCCGACAACCCTAACCCAGGAATTAGAAGGTGCGGTTTGTACAGCGAATGACGCCATTAGCTCTACAAATGACAGCGAACAACGGTCTGACCGACAACGGATGGGTACAACGCTGGTTATGGCTCAAACCTGCGCCCATGAAATCTACGTTACCCATGTGGGTGATAGCAGAGTCTACTGGGTAACTCGCAACAATTGTTACCAAGTTACCCAAGATGATGATTTGGCATCCCGCGAGGTGCGACTTGGCTACGCCTTATATCGGAATGCCGTGCAGCAGCCAACTTCTGGCTCTTTGGTTCAAGCCTTAGGTATGGCATCATCAGCGGCATTGCATCCGACAGTACAGCGCTTTGTCTTAGATGAAGACTGTGTTTTTCTGCTTTGCTCGGATGGACTCAGTGATTACGACCGAGTAGAGCAATTCTGGCAGACAGAAATTCTGCCAATTCTCGACGGTCGAGTCGATATGACAACGGCTGGAGAGCGACTGATTCAGATTGCTAATACCCAAAATGGGCACGACAATGCCACCGTTGCCTTACTCTACTGCAAAGTGACCCCTTCAAATACAACCGGGCAAACAGAAGCGTCAGTGCCCCAGGTAGAACCCCTTCCTACCCGGAGCGCCACTTCCGGTCAAGCGACAATTTCCGCTACGCCGTCCCGTATGAAAACCCAGCAGCTAGCGTCCCCTCCTTCAGCTCGCAGTCCTTGGGGGCTGTTGCTGGGAATCTTCTTCCTACTAGGGTTAAGTGGAGTACTCGCCTACCTGTTAGTTCCAGGGTTGGGTGAATTGGTCGATCCGTTGATTAAGGAGGTTGCGGCTAATTTCAATTCCAGTTCTGAACCGCCACCAGCGAGTCCATCCCCACCCGCAAGTCCAGAGCCAAGTCCATCAGCGCCAACATCCTTGGATGCGCCAACGTCCTTGGATGCGCCAGCAGTAATTCAAGTCACGAGTTCAACGAACAAAAATGCGGAAGGGAAGACTGCCTCCCTTTTACTACGACGCGGCTTGCCGCCCCAAAACCAAGCGGTAGTCGGCCTTATTCCTACAGGTAGCGTGTTGCAAATCATTAGCAAATCAGCCGACCAACAGCAGGAACCTTGGCTACAGTTGAGAGTTTGCGCTCCTGGAGCTAGTAACTCTGAGGCTCAACCCCCAAAGCCGACCACAACTTCTCCTGTGGGTCCTCAAAGCAAAGCGAGAGGAACCCCTGCTGCCAACTCTAAACCAACTTCAGTCACTTATCGTCAGGTAGAACAGGGAGAGGGGGGTTGGATTAAAGAAGCGGATGTACTGCCAAGCGTAAACCCAAGTTTCACACCAACGGCTGCCCAACGCAGTGAATGTGTAACTCCGACTCCCCCCGCCGCCTCCAGTCCAACACCGAAACCTACTTAATCTCAGTAGAGATAAATCAGGATATTCTGAGAAACCCAAGAAACAGCAATCGAGAGCGTAAAGAAAGCTCAAGACTCGGTAGACTGATAGAAAAACAGGTACAGTCACTATTATTTTGACCTTTTAATGTCTGAAAATCCTTGCCTCAGTTTGGCGATCGCTCGTCTGTCAAAAGCTGGGGCAGAAAACTTTGCCATCTGGGTACTCAATGCCCCTTATCCTGGGGGTTATGTTCATCATGACTGTACCTGGTCTGAAAGCATGACTCAGACTTGGCTGGCGTGGCAGGAGATGTTTTCCCTACGCGGTCTGCCCCACGTTCCCCTCGTCCATCACGCGACTCAGTCTGCCCGTAATCTACCTCCAGATAGCGACATCGGTGCCAACGGTCAGACAACGAGTTACAGTAGCCGTCTGATGCAGCGTTTGGGAATTGATCTGTGGGGATGGTTGTTTGAGGGACCCATTCAAAATGTGCTGGCTCAAAGTCAAGGAATTGCGATCGGACTCAATAAACCGCTGCGCCTGCGCCTAGAAATTCGCGATCCAGATTTCATTCCCCTGCCTTGGGAAACAATGCAACAGATGGCAGGGAAGCAAGCGATTTCTCTATCGCAGCAACTGCTGTTTAGTCGTACCACTAGTGATGTAGACGCGCTCAAACCCTTTACCCGCTCGAACCAAACCTTAAACATATTGCTGGTATTGGGACAAGACGGCCAAAGACCAACTCGTTCCGCTGCCGATTTGCAGCTAGAACAAGAAGCCGCAGCGTTGACAAATGTTCTCAAAGCTTGCGGAAAACCCAACGCTAGTAGCGAAAGATTTGTTGCCCCGGTTGCCTGCCATGTCGAGACACTGGTACAGCCGACACCAGCCGAACTGATAGCCGCTTTGGAAACTGGGCTTTACAATGTATTGTTTTATGCTGGTCACGGCGAACCCGCGCCCGATGGGGGTTTGTTATTTTTGCGCCCTGATGCCAATATCAACGGCACAGAACTCGCTCAAGTTTTGGTTCGCACTCAGGTGACCTTAGCCGTTTTCAATGCTTGTTGGGGGGCACAACCTGACCAAGTGGGTTCCCAAACCATGCCCCGTAGCAGTCTAGCCGAGGTACTAATCCACCACGGCGTTCCTGCTGTTTTAGGGATGCGCGACTCGATCGCAGATCGGGAAGCATTAAGTTTTATTCAAACTCTTGCCCAAGCGCTTGCTGCCCGGATGCCAATCGATCAGGCAGTAGCCGTGGCAAGGCAGCAACTGTTGACGCTTTACAAGTTCAACCAACCTGCCTGGACTCTGCCCGTGCTTTATATGCACCCACAGTTTGAAGGAGAGTTGATTAAACCGATAGAAGACGGCATTACAGAACTTCCCAGTCTGCCACCCAGTTGGGTAGGCACTCCTGCCCCCATTGCGGCTTTGCGTTCTCTAGATTTAACGGATAAAGTTTGGCGGATTCGAGGCGGCTTAATGCGAGTAGGACGCCGCCCGGAAAACGATTTAGTGATTCACGAGCAGTCAGTCAGTCAACAACACGCAGAAATCATCTGCCGCGATGATTTCTCCACCCAAGAAGCAGAGGCAACGTACTTCTTGCGCGATTTCTCTCGCAACGGCACATGGATTTTACGAACTAATGGTTGGCAAAAAATCCACCATCAGGAAGTGCCATTACAATCAGGTATCCAGTTAAAGTTTGGCAGTACCCACGGTCAGACTCTAGAGTTTATCATTGAAGCGTCAGAACCTTTGAGCTAACACTAGTTCTAGTTACTGCAAACGCATTAACAAATAAAGCTTCCAAACCTTATCTAAGACCGTCCCTATATAAGGCAAATTGTATATTTTACGACCGATTGCGGAACTCTCTAGATAGCTTATGTAGCTATCCATCGCCAGGTTTCATCTACCCCCAGTTCGCAGGAGAGGCATTATGTCAAGTCAACCTATTCAATATTATGAAGATCGTGAGGATGCTTTGAGCGGTATGCAAGGAGAACTACTGGAATTACTCTTACAGTCAGAACAGGACTGTTATCCTTGGAATCCGGCCGATCCAGAAGCGGAGGCATACTTTGCTGAACTGGAACGAGAGTTTTTACTCTCGGATTGGCAAGAAGAAGAGGAAATAGAGAACGCTTCGCAAGCGTTATTTAATCGGCTACATCAGTGCTGGGCATCTCTAGATGTACCAGAAACCAACACTTTGAATGTGTCTTTATTTCAGCGTTTTGCCACTGTTGTACCCCAATCATGGCTGGAGGCGATCGCAAGTAGAGCACAACAAGTTTTCTCAACTAACTTGTCTTTAGCCGACCAACTGGTGCTATGCGTCAAGCCCTTATTACCAACCTGGGCAGAAGAAGATTTGCTGGTTTTAGCTCGTCCGTTAGCTTACGCCATGCGAGGTACTTCGGAGCCAGTTGAATTCGCCGAGTGGACGGAGTTATCTCAGATGGAACGGGTGCGCTTGAGTTTGGCAATCGCTCACTCGGCTCTCGCTCAACTCAAAGATGCTACTGACAACCCAGAACAGCCATAAAAGTGTGCCAATTGCCAAAGGAGCATTATTCCTGTCAAGCTCAACAGTAGCTTAGTTAATCCTTTAAGGGTATCGAGCAGGTACTCTTGTAGCATCATTTCACTTGGGGTCTATCTACCAAGTTCTGGGGGATGGGTCGATGGATGGGTATCTCTATCGCATCTACAAGAAGACGGCATAAGGGGGTTAGTGTCTATTTTTCTAAAACTTAGTCTTCTCAAAATTCAATAGAATTACTGGCAGCGGGTTAATTATCCTTGAGGACAGTAAGATAAGGTTTTGCCAAAATGTGAAGGCGTTCTTGGGGCAAAGCTGGAGACCCGCTTTTTCATCTAAGTAAGTTTCGACGTTTCAACGCCACGGGAATGGGGTGCAGTACTTTGCTTAATATCAAGTCAAAGCTTGCCTGGTCTGTGCCGATTATTCTCAATGACAAGCTGTTTGCCAACTTGGTTGTCTAGTAATGCGATCGCACTCGTCATTGGCAATTGTTTGAAGTGGATTTGCTGCCAGTCCTGGCAACAAAAGTCGCGATCGCCGTTCAGCAAGATCAACTTTACCAGCAGCTACAAGACTTCAATTCCAACTTAGAACCAATTTTCATCCCCAATTTTTCGGTCGATGTGGCTTCCGAGGGATTTTTACACGAATGCTGACGCTCGTTCCAGGCTAACGCTTCGGTTGGCTAACGCTACCGCAACGCTTTCGCCCTTCAAGGATTTTTGCAAGATGTCAATTGAAACAAAAAAGCGCCCCCTTGAGGAGAGCGCTTTTTGATTATTCAATTGTAGTTAGCAATTAGCCGTTGATGACAGGAGCGGTTAAAGCAACCGGAGTAGCTTCACCAGCAGCCAAGTCGAGAGGGAAGTTGTGAGCGTTGCGCTCGTGCATTACTTCCATACCCAAGTTAGCGCGGTTGAGTACATCCGCCCATGTTCCGATTACACGACCTTGTGAGTCGATAACGGACTGGTTGAAGTTGAACCCGTTCAGGTTGAATGCCATCGTGCTGATACCTAGTGCGGTGAACCAGATGCCGATGACAGGCCAAGCAGCGAGGAAGAAGTGCAGGCTACGGCTGTTGTTGAAAGAAGCGTATTGGAAGATGAGACGACCGAAGTAGCCGTGGGCTGCAACGATGTTGTAGGTCTCTTCTTCTTGTCCGAACTTGTAACCGTAGTTCTGAGATTCGGTTTCGGTTGTCTCACGCACTAAGCTGGAGGTCACCAAAGAACCGTGCATGGCGCTGAACAATGCACCAC
>JALYGX010000279.1 GCA_030776905.1 Cyanobacteriota bacterium
GCACTAACCCTTGGAGTTGCTACCCTGATGCAGCTAACGCTTCCCGCCGTAGCAGACGAAGCTACACAACTCCGTACCATCCGAGGTGTCAAAGTTGGGAACATCCAGTACCGGAACTCTGAGACTTCTCCCGACTTCAACCTAGAGCAAGCGATTCTACGGGATATGCCGGACTACAGCAAAGTGGTAAGTAGCCCAAGTCTATATGTACGCTACTCCTACAATCGGGTTGACCTCAATGACGATGGTCGCCCCGAAGTAGTTGTTCATCTGGTTGGCTCCTACACTTGTGGTACTGGTGGCTGTACCACCCTAATTTTTACTCCAAGAGGTCAGGAGTATCTGTTAGTCTCTAAAATTCCTCTGGTTAATGCCCCGATTCTCGTGACACCTCAAAAAACTTCAGGCTGGAAGGATTTGGTCATCTTAGTTGGTGGGGGCGGTGCTAGAGCAAACTACACCCGACTTCAATTCAATGGTCGAACCTACCCTGGAAATCCTACAGTGGCACCAGTAGTGCCTGCCAACTCTACGCTTACAGGTCAGGCATTAGTGAGTGATGCTTATTCCGGTTCAGGTATAGTCCTTCAGCCTCGTTAATGAGCTGATACCGTTTTCCTTCCATCGGCAATAGTAATCAAATCAAATCGGAGTACCTATAAAGGTACTCCGAAGAAAGCTTCAACGCTGATTTGCTAGGGAGGACTGACCGCTCCGGCTAAAAGAAACTCGCTTGATGGCGGATCAGGTTGAGGTATTCCTCACGAGTTTTTTGGTCGTCCTGAAAAACACCGACCATCGCGCTAGTTACCGTCCAAGAACCGGGTTTTTGAACGCCCCGCATCACCATGCACATATGAGTCGCTTCCATCACAACAGCGACACCTTTGGGTTCCAAAATGGTTTGAACCGCTTCAGCAATCTGGCGGGTTAGGCGTTCCTGCACTTGCAAGCGCCGTGCATACATTTCAACAACACGAGCTAGCTTGCTGAGTCCTACAACTTTTTGATTGGGAATATAAGCCACATGAGCCTTACCCATAAATGGCAGCATATGGTGTTCGCAGAGGCTAAAGAAATTGATATCTCGGACAAGAACCATTTCATTGTGTCCTTCATCAAAGATTGCCCCATTGAGTAGTTCTTCCAGGGACTGATGGTATCCACCCGTCAGGAATCGCATCGCCTCTGCCACACGCTTCGGAGTTTTCAGCAATCCCTCGCGTTCTGGGTCTTCGCCAACCCCCAAAAGCAGCGTCCGCACAGCATTCATCATTTCCTCGTTCAGTTCTTCTGGAGGCGGCTGCAAGTTGGGTTCCCGACCATTTTGGGTGTTGCGATCGGGTCGTGTCTCGACATGAGGGATGGCATTTGTAGCGCTGGAAGTTGAAGCTGAGTCAGGAGGATTGAGTCCGTGGGAAGAAGCAATAGTCATAATTAGCCTGATTGAAATTCTTTACAAGAATGAGTGTAATTTTTGTTGGCTTTTCGTTTGTCACTAACAATCAATAACCAACACCCAGTAACCAAACAACTAGAGAGCGACTTTAAAGAGTCCCAGCACTAGGCATTAACGTCACTGATTCGATGACAGCTTGTTCTGGCACCAAAGCCGTGTGTAGAATTGACTGCGCGACAATTTCTGGAGTTAGCATGGCTGACCGATTGAAGTCCATTTGCACGGTGTCCGTATCCCATAAGGGAGTATTAACTGCACCAGGAGAAATGGTAACAACCCGGATGCCATGAGTGCGTTCCTCTGCTGCCAAAGTTTTCGATAGAGCAATCAGACCCGCTTTGCTGACGTTGTAAGCGCCCCAAGTGGGAAAAGGTTGCTGACCAGCAATGGAGGCAACGTTAATGATTGTTCCTCGCTGCTGGTTACGCATTGCTGGTAAGATACCCAAAATACACTGAAGTACGCTGGTAAGATTGAGGTCAATGACTTGTTGCCAGTCTGATAGAGGCGTTGCACTCAGAGGGTTGGTGTAACCCATACCAGCGTTGTTGACCAGAATGTCAATCGGGGCAAAATCCGTCGCGATCGCTTCAATCCCTGCTTTGACCTGCTCAAGCTTCGCCAGATCCAGGACATAAGCTTTGGCGTTCACTCCAGCTTCCCTAGCCGTGGTAGCGATCGCTTCTAACTTATCCTGGGAACGGCTGACTAAGGCAACATCAATCCCCGCCTTTGCAAATGCCAAAGCTGTTGCCTTGCCAATGCCACTGCTTGCCCCAGTAATCAGGGCACGTCGTTCACTTTGAGAAGTCATGAAATTTTCCAGTACTCTCTAACTAGATGCTCCCATCTAGATGCTCTCAGCCCATCCTGTGTAATTACTGGATTTTTACTGAGAAACTACATTACATTAACCTGCTAGTTCCTGTTACTCTGGCATTAAAGCAAACAGGTCGCAATAAATAGACAAGATTGAAAAAAAGAAACTTTTCCCAGCTTTGTGGATGTACAAACTCTAAACATTCCTATTTGCAGTCTATCTCCAAAAGCGCCGCTAGGCTTATACTCCGCTAAAATTAGGTGGCAAGTTGACTAACTACCTTAGATGAAGGCGATGTAAAAAATTATTACTTAAAAGTATATCACCTAGGATTAATGACCAGTAGAAAACTGAAAGCTAGTTCCTACTCGTCAGGTATTAGTCATTGCCTTCTTGCTAGCTTTCTGTAAAAACGCCAATGCTACGGAACTTCTGATACCGCAACTCTCGGCGCTGTTGACTGGTTAGCTGACTTAGGGCTTCCAGGTTTTGTTGCAGGGCATCTTTCAGGATAGAAGCCGCCCCCAGGGGGTCAGAATGAGCGCCACCCACAGGTTCTGGCAAGATTTGGTCGAGAATTCCTAAATCTTTGAGGTCTTGGGCCGTGATTTTTAATGCCGCTGCCGCCTGCGGGGCTTTAGTCGCATCCCGCCAAAGAATTGCCGCACAAGCTTCCGGAGTGGCGACCGTGTAAACGGAGTGTTCAAACATCAAGAGGCGATCACCAACGCCAATCCCCAACGCTCCACCTGAACCGCCTTCCCCAATCACCGTACAGATAATCGGGACATCCAGCCGAAACATTTCTCGAAGATTATAGGCGATCGCTTCTCCTTGACCCAACTCTTCCGCCTGGACACCTGCCCAAGCTCCCGGCGTATCAATGAAGGTCAAAATCGGCATTCCAAACCGATTGGCGTGCTCCATCAGCCGCATCGCCTTCCGGTAACCCCCAGGGGAAGCTTGCCCGAAGTTTCGAGCAATATTGTCCTTGGTATCCCGACCTTTTTGATGACCTAACATCACGACAGGACGACCCGCCAGACACCCAACTCCTCCGACTAACGCCGGGTCATCTGCACCAGAGCGATCGCCGTGTAGTTCCACCCATTCATCACTAATCGCCTGAATGTAATCGAGCGTACTCGGACGCCTAGGGTGACGCGCCAACTGTAGCCGCTGACCCGGTGATAAACCGCTAAAAATCTCCTGACGCAGTTGCACCGCACGTACCTCCAGTTGGCGGATCTGGTCAGAGACATCGACGTTATTTTCTTCGGCAAGTTCACGAATCTGGTTAATTCGTGTCTCTAACTCACAAAGCGGCTTTTCAAAATCGAGAAGAAAGGTTCTGTGTTCTGAGGTTGTCATCTTACACCAATAGCGGTCTAAATCCGTGTTTTACTGACACCTGTCCAATTTGGTCCATCTTTTCTACGGTAATCTGATTGCGCCCCCAAGAAAAGTTAGTATGCCACTTTTCAAATTCTAGGAGCATCGACTCGGCAAAGCAGGCAAATAACTGACGCCCTGGCACATCCATATTGACGATTTGCATAATCCGCCAATCGATATCCAGGGAATGTTCCACAATACCGCCATTGAGAACATAGACTCCAGGCTGCTGAATCTTTGTCGCCATGTTTTTGGGATAACCGCCATCAATCAACAGACAGGGTTGCTTTAATACACTGAAGTCGATTTCCACACCTTTGGGCATACTGGCAACCCAGACCACAATATCAGCTTGAGGCAGGGCTTCTTCCAAGCCCATAATTTTGCCCCGACCCAGTTCGTCTTGTAAGGCTTGTAATCGCTCTTGATTGCGGGCAATCAGCAGCAGTTCCGCCACATCAGTGCGAGCATCAAGCCAGCGACAGACGGCACTCCCAATATCGCCAGTTGCCCCACAAACCGCAACTGTGGCTTTCGAGAGGTCAATGCCTAGCTTTTGCGACGCTTGTTCTACTTGGCGACAAAGAACATAAGCCGTGTGCGTATTGCCAGTGGTAAAGCGATCGAATTCTAGCTTAATATTGCGAACCTGCTTGCTCTGGTGCAAGTTAAACTCTTCAAAAATAATTGAAGAGAAGCCTCCCAAGGCGGTAATGTTGATGCCCTGCTTTTGGGCATGAGCCATCGCGTTCAGGATTTTACGCATTGCCGCTTTGATTCGGCGATTGGCGAGCATCTCTGGAAGAAAGCAAGATTCCACATACCGACCTTCAATTGTCTGACCGGTGAGGCTCGTAACCTTAATCGTATCGACGATTTGAGGGGGGGCACTGCACCAAAAGTCTAGACCTTGGTCGGCATATTCTGGGTAGCCTAGCTCTTTAGCAACGGCTTGGGCGTGTTCCAAACTGGTAAGGTGACCGATAAGACCAAACATGGATTGCTCGCTTTTAAACCTGTAATCAGGCGGAAATGGGGATAAGGGAAAGAAAAGGTTAAAGACTCTACAAAATATTACAAAAAATTGCCGCTCCCAGGAGCGGCTACCTGAAAAAAGGGTATTATGTTCTCTTATGGATTTTCACGGGGTGATTCAAGGCAGAATTAGCCTCCTACAAGTACTGGTTCTGATTCAGGTTGTACCATTGCTGTGAGCAGATCGAACCCTAGCTGCTCGGTAATCTGTTTTCTGGCTAAAGAGCAATACTCCCAAAAATGCTATCTAGCCGCACACAGTCCTAAATACATATTAAGGAATTAGGACTTGGTACGCAGAATTATCCACAGTTGTTGCCAAAATTGGGTGCGAATCTCAGGTCGTCAGATAATGGGCACCTGTGTTGAGAGCCGTCTCCGGCGCTGAGGTCGGATATGACCCTCCTACTGCCACTTTTTTGCCTAACTGCACGGCTTCCTCCTCATACCACTGTCCTCCCCTAACAGATTGGACAATTGGTTTAATTTATGCTAAGCAGCGGTAAGACCGTAGGCAGACATACGCATAATGTCACGAGTGGTGAAGCCAATGTTGCTCAAAGCCTCGCCGTAGGCAATCATAAAGTCTTCAACGAGAGCCTCTTTTTCCATTGCTAAGATGTGAGCATCATCTTCAACTTGGTTGAGCATCCGCCAAACGATAGGGAGATTCTCACGATTAGCGGCTTCTAGTTCGGTTTTAGACTCTTCAAAGTGGTCTTTGAGCCAAACTTCGCCAAAGTTGAGGTGCATATACTCGTCTTTAACGACGCCCTCGGTGATTTTCTTCGCAAAAGGGTCCGCAACAGGGATATAGATGTTGTAGGCAGCGATCGCAAAACACTCAATAATCAGCGATTGAATCAACAAACAAGTTACAACATTCCCCGTCGCTGCTGCTTTCTGAAAGTTCCCATGCAAATCGCCAAAGTACTTATGGGCAAATTCCATATCTGGCGTCACGCTGAGATTCTTACCACAGGCTTGAAAACCCTTCATGTGGCGATTCTCCATCTTTGAGAGGCGAATCAGCTCATCTTTTTGGTCTGGCAGCAGTTCAGCCAGTTGAATGTAATTATCGTGAGCCTCTTGTTCGCCTTCAATCACGATCGCATTGATGCGGCTGTAGGCGTCTTTATAGGTTTCACTATGGAAATCGAGTTCTGAACTGACTGCAAGCTCCGGCATTAGTCGATTGTCTCCTGTTTGCATAAATATGCTGCGCCAAGGTTGTTTGCCCCGATCCCCAAAGGGTTAGGGTCAAAAAAAGTTAAGTTGGACATAACCAGTCAATGTTATATGTTGCTGGCTATTACTCCATCGTTCCCTAAACAGAGAATTTTCGATCAGTTATTACAAGCATAAAGTCAAATCAGTATAAATGCTTATGCTCCTTCCGGAAAACTCCTTATCGCGGCTTCGACAACTACCGCTCTTACTTTTGCTCCTAGTCGGTGCGGCTTTGGTTCTGCTACCCTTAGCGGTCGTTTTCCTCACGTCCTTAGCACCTGCTGGTGCAACAACGGGTGGAAGCCTCTTCGCCAATGCCGCCACCTTAGCTAATTATCAGGAGGCTTGGCGGCGGGGCAACTTTCTTTTAGCGTTTGCTAATTCGACCTTCGTAGCCCTAGCCGTGACGGGTTTTCAGATTATCACCTCGGCCCTGGCAGGGTATGCGTTGGCAAGGCTAAAGTTTCGAGGGCGTCAAGCACTTCTGCTGATTGTTCTAGCAACGTTAGTAATTCCGTTTCAGATTCTAGTAGTACCGATTTTTCTAGTGTTGAAGTGGGGGCACTTGGTCAACACCTATGGGGCGCTGATTTTGCCTACAGCGGCAAATGGCTTTGGCATTTTTCTATTGCGCCAGTATTTCCTGACGATACCCGTAGAGTTGGAAGAGGCGGCGGCACTGGATGGGGCAAACCGAGTACAAATTCTTTGGCGGGTAATACTACCTTTATCTCGACCAGCATTAGTGACGCTGTTTCTATTTACATTTATCGGAGAGTGGAACGATTTATTTAAACCGCTTGTTTTCACCACACGACCGGAGTTGAGGACGGTACAACTGGCGTTGGCTGAGTTTCAGGAGCAGTTTACAAATAACTGGTCGTTACTGATGGCGGCTGTGGTCATTGCGACGATGCCAGTGGTGTTACTGTTTCTTGTAGGTCAGCGACAGTTCATACAAGGAATTGCGACTACAGGAATTAAGAATTGACTATTTATCACTCAGAGGACAAGTAACAGACTTTTCTCCTGACCAATCTGTAAAGGTATTTTCAGTTTTGTAATGCCGGGGAGTTTGCCGCAGTAAGTCCCAAGCCTTCCCAGCATCTATTAAGTTCATGCGTTCAGGATAGTGAGTTTCTAATAATTCCTGCACCAAGGGATAATAATCAGAATTCATTCCTGGAAAAATATGATGCTCGGTATGGTAAGAAAAATTCAAATGCAACTTATCAAAGAGTTTATAAACCCGTAGAGAAACACTATTAACTAGTGGATCGTTAACGATTGTCATGGGGCAGATCATGTGATTTGTATAAATGTAAAAAAACATTCCACCATAGCCAATACCAAGGGGGATAAAGTAACTGAGGAAAAGTTTTATTATGTCAAATTGCAGATAGACTAAGAGACTCAGATGAATCATTAAGATTATAAAAAATTCTCCTGCGATTGCCAGACGGTCTTTAGCACTGACCCTAACGGCGGCAGGAACATAATCAACGGATTCATCATTAAAGAACAGCACGGAAGTCAGATTGCGAAACGTATAAAGTAGCCATGAAGTCGGCATTCCCAATGCCAACCCTATGGGATTGACTTCACTAGAGGGTTCTATAAGATGCTGAAACCATTTCCCCCAGGTATTAGGCTGCTCGTATAAGTAATTACGATCAGGATCATCTAAGGAATTTGTTTTACTGTGATGGACTCGGTTATGAACGGCTTTCCAGAAGGTTGGTGGCATCCATCCTATCGTGAACCCCAGTAAGCCAAGCAGACGAATCAGCCTGGGGTTCCTAATCACGCTGCCATGCATGACTTCATGGGAGCTAAATAGCAAGACAGTAACGCTATTGCCCATCACCACAGCTAGGGGTAAATACAGCCATAAAAGATATGGAGACCAACGATCCAGATGAGACGCGATCGCCCAGCCGAGTATCAAGATTGCCAGATTAATAAACAAAATGACTAACTTACTGGGATCGGCGGCAAAAGCTTCAGCCGGGAGCAGGGGACGTATTTTTTTTGCATACTCTACTTGAGTAATTAGTGTTTTATCTCTATCAATAGTCATAGATTTCGATGGATTTTTCAGGAAACATTAAGAAAAAACTAACTAAATTTAAACCCTTCTTTAGTGTGATATAGTGGCAGCAATTTCAGGGAACATAAGGAGTATGCCCATGAACTCTATTACAAGTCTACAAGATATCGAAAAGCATATCCCGATAGTAGGCGATATCAACATCAAAAGCCCCTTTGCCTACCAAGCCACCCGTGGAGCGGTAGAGGTCGTTAACACGGTACAAATGGCAGTTGCAGAATCTTATATCAATGGAGTGGAAGTGCCTGATTCTGTCCTGCACTCGTTTTTTGATACTTGTATGCCCATCTTATTTCGGTATTTTCCCTCCCTCCTTGCTCCTTATGAATGGGTATTAAAAGAAACCGATAATCTTGCCGAGGGATCACGGGATCTAATGAAGATTCAGTACGACTTGCCTCAAGTAATGCTGAATACTATGTTGGGTAATGGGAAACTTATTTATCCTAAGTACAGCATGGGATTGTGGGAAAAAGGAGCTTCCAACCTTGAGCAATCCCAGATGCACATGATTGATGATGTTATTGAGAAGCTAGACATCAAAGACGGAGACAATATCTTAGACTTCGGATGTGGTTGGGGCTGTGTTCCGAATTATATTCTTTCCAAATTCCCCAATGTTAGGTTTACAGGACTGAATTTGAGCCATGAGCAATGCGAATATATGCGCCACAAAATGCAAGACCCTGAAAGCTACCTGAGTACAGGTCGATTTACTCTACATGAAGGAGATTTAAATGATGCCAGATTCGAGGAGAAGTTTGACAAAATCCTCTCGATTGGTGTTTTTTGTCATGTTGGTAATTTAACAAAGACCTTCCAAAAATTAGCTTCTTTTCTGAAGGATAACGGCAAGGTGTTTATTCACATCATCACAGTCCGTATCCCGAACCATATGTCCAGCGTTTACACCCATAAATACATTTTTCCCCACGGTCGCTACTGGAATAACGATGCCGTTCCTAGCCATAACAAAGACCTCAAAACCATTGAAAGATGGTATCTTAATGGCTCTAATTACTCTAAAACACTAACCAATTGGTTACATAATTTTGACGAGAACCAGGCAAGCATCAAAGATTTAAATTATGGCATGGATTATGCAAAGTTTCGCCGGATATGGCGGTTTTATTTGATATGGTTTATTGCCAATTTCGCCTGTTGTGATGGTGAATATAATGGTAACGGGCAATATTTGATGGTTCATGCTTAATAGTTGAGCAAGGCGACAGTACGGGTTCGCCAGCCGTGGTGCATCTGCCTGCTCAAAAAAAGCGGGGACTAGGAATCGGAATCTGTCATGATTTTCAGGCGAATTATCTGGTCGCCTGTATCGTCTAAGGGCACTTCGATGACTTCACTGGCGAGGCGGTCTAGGCAGTTGAGGAGCGATCGCAAATTGGGGGTACTCGCACCCGTATCAACATACAATCGGTCTGACAGACTGCCGAGGCGCTTCCAAGTAGTGTAGAGTTTGCCAACGGTTTGTTCTAGTTGAGATGCCTGTTTAACCAAATCTGCGGCGGTGTTCAAGCAGTCAAGCCGTAAGGCTTCTTGTAGTGCCATTTCCATATCCACGGATGACTGGTCAATGGCTTGCACTTGGGCGGCGGCGTCAAGATACTTGGCTAAGTAACGGGCGTCTGAGGTCACCTGTTTAATAGTATCGACATCGGGATTTTCAGCAACGGCTTCTTGTAATGCTGTTATATGGGATTCTGGCAACTTCTCCATTTCTTTTACCAATGGCGCTAGAAAACGCGCAGGCATGGAACCCGCCGCCGCTTTTTCCTTGACTTCATCGGGTAGCAATTCTGAGGACATCGCCGTCCACTCATCGGAGAGTTGCTTCACCTCGCGGCGGGTAATGCGATCGCCTTTTTGCGCTGCATCCGTTACCAGTTGTTGCACTTCGGGAGCAGATTTTGCCGTTTCCACAAACGCCCGTTTGCTAAAGTTTCTGATCGCATCTGGGTCGAGTTTGCCCTCGGCTAAGAGGGTATCCGCACTGTTGGCTAGTTCAATTAAGGAATAGGCTTGGCTTTTGCTAATTTCTCGACCCTTGAGCCAATTTAAAAATCCTGTACCCCGTCCCTCACCGCCTTTTTTCTCCCGATCTCGCACGATCCGTAGAATTCGTCCCCGCCAGATTTCGGTTTGCAAGTCGAAGCGATCGCAAACCAACCAAGCGTTATCCACCTGTGCCTGAAAGTCATACTCCAGAATCTCCTCATCTTCTGGGTCAGGTAGCTCAAAATTCAGATCAACGGGTTGTTCGAGGACAGCAGCAAGGTCGGCGGTAGATTCGGGGACTTGAACCATGAGAAGCGATCGGCAAGTGATAGTCCGATTATTATTACACGCTTCTCCTATTCTAGAAGTACCCCACGTATAGGGTCTATTGACCACTTTGTCAAGGACAATGCACAAGATGTGTAGGTATGTAGAGCGAGTAAAAAACTGAGGTGCAATCCCGTTTTTCACTCCAGTTGAGTAGCGATCACGTTTTCCTCGGTAACTGCAACAATTTTGAGCAAAGAATGAAAAATATAAGGATGGGGGAAGAAATACTTAGTCATTCCGGA
>JALYGX010000280.1 GCA_030776905.1 Cyanobacteriota bacterium
AAGCCAAAGCCGAATTGATTGAAATGGTGGAGCGCAATGCTAACTATGAACTAGAGCGTACCCAACGCTTCGCTGACCGCAATACTCAGGCAATGCAAGATTTAGCCGACATCTTAGACTTGCCAGATTTACCTCATCGGATTGAAGGTTACGATATTTCCCACATCCAAGGGGCAAATGCTGTAGCCTCTCAGGTCGTGTTTGTGGATGGCACGCCAGCAAAGCAGCACTATCGCCACTATAAGATTAAGAACCCAGAAGTTAAGGCGGGTCACTCCGATGACTTTGCTAGTCTTGCCGAAGTCATTCGTCGCCGCTTCCGTAAATATGTGGAAGACCCACAATTGCAGCGAGTTGGGAATTCAGATTGGCCGGATTTAGTGATGATTGACGGCGGGAAAGGTCAGTTGTCTTCAGTTGTCGCTGTCTTGCAGGAGATGAATTTAATGGAAGACTTGCGCGTGGTTAGTTTAGCCAAGCAGCGAGAAGAAATCTTCCTTCCTGGCGAATCTGAACCATTACCAACTGAAGTAGAGCAACCCGGTGTCCAGTTGTTGCGGCGTCTGCGGGATGAGGCACACCGATTTGCGGTAACTTTCCACCGACAACAAAGGAGCGATAAGCTACGTCGTTCTCGTTTAGATGAAATTCCAGGATTAGGTTTCCATCGACAAAAGCTGCTATTGGCGCATTTCCGCTCGATTGACTATATTCGAGAGGCATCTCCGAAACAGCTAGCTGAGGTTTCGGGAATAGGACCTCGTTTAGCTCAAGAAATCTACGATTATTTTCATCCATGAAACTTCAACCCAAAGCCGTACAAAAGGTTAGTAATTTATTGCTTTGGGTTTTAATTGTGCTAGAAGTTTTTCTCGCAATCATCTATCTGGCGGGTATAGTCCTCACCGGAAAAGCCTATCCTGCTTTTGATATGGATGGACAGATAACCGTTCCTTCACTATTACAAGCCTTACAACTATTCTTAATCGGCTTTATATCGCTCACCTTATGGATTAGTCAGCGCCACTCATCGCAGCGTCCATCTCGATTATTCCTGCTCACTATAGGCTTACTTTTTATTTATGGAGGTGTAGATGAAATATTTAAAATTCATCTACAGCTTCATGCTTTGCTGCGTACACCGCATAATCGAGACTGGATGATAGGATATCTAGCTATTGGATTAACAACTCTCGTAGTTTTTTATAAAGATTTTTGGGCAATTTGGCATTTTCATCGTAAAAGCACATTCCTGGTAGCGCTGGGGATGAGTATTTTTTTTCTTGGGGGTTTCGGCTCAGAAGTGTTGAAAGTACTAGTATTGCAACCGCTACTCAGTCAAATTTATCAACAGGGTGACTTAATTCCTCTACTCGTAGAAAAATCGAGAGTAGCTGTTGAGGAATTCTCGGAAATGCTAGGAGAGAGCATTACTCTCTACGGTCTTTTCCTATATGTTGCCAAGCGACTACTAGAAAAAGAACCATTAAGTTCTACCGTTAAACGATAAACCAGACTTTAGCGGCGAGTGGGACCAGGATTGAGCAGGTTAACTTCGCTCATTCTGATGATGTAGGCGTGATAGTTATTTTTGTCGTAAGAACCCACCCAGACTCGATAAGTACCAGCCTGCCACTGACCTGCGATACCAGGATTTTTGCCCTGAAAGTCATCATTACACCAGGTGCCACCGGGACCGCTAATTACTAGGGTTGTGTCCTTTGGGCTTTCAACTTGCAGACTCAAATAGTTGAAAAAAGAACTCAAAACTAGCGTATGGTCAGGCGGTTCATCCACAAAACCGACACAAGGACCAGTTGGCGTTTCTCTGCGACTAGCAACGTTAGTTGCTGGTACGGAACCGCCACTGATGCCCCGAATCTTCATGGGGTCTGGAGAAAATCTCGGTCTAATTGTAACGTTCTCGAATATTGTCTGGGATTGAGCTGGCTGGGTTTGAGTTAAGGCTCCAATGAATAGCCCTCCAGCAGTTATCGCCATTGCGTTAGCGAACCATGCCGTGAGGCTTATCGTAGTTACCCAGCTAGACATTCCAATAAATCTTGTCCCTCGCTGCAACACTTGTTTGTGTATCCTAACGGCTATAAACGGCGCGTTTCTGTGTGAGATTAATGGCTCTAATGTTAGCAGTGACGAAGAGATTACCGATAGTGTTCCGCAGAACCGATTGTTCCAATTGTGAAATTGTCTCCTGTTATGTTTATGCCGCCTGAGTGAGTGCTTGCTGTAAGCGAGTTTTGTCGATTCCCTGCTGGTGGAGAAGTACCCAGGATTCAATCAGGTCAGGGCCGTGGACATCACCAGTGAGGGCAGCACGAAGCGATCGCATTACCACTCCTTTCTTCACATTCTTCTCTTTGGTTACGGTTTTAATAATCTCCTGAGCATCCTCTGAGGTTAGGTCGGGATAGTTACCAAGCGCGTCAAGGACGGCTTGCACAACGTCACCAACACCTTCTTTTTTCAGTTGCTCAGTTGCCTCGCTGCTAAATTCGACTGACTCAGTAAAGAACATCCGAGTCATGTCTACCGCCTCCGGCAAGCGAGTCAGACTCGGCCCAATTACAGCGGCTAACTGTTCTAACCAAGCGCGATCGCCTGTTGGGTCAAATTCAAGCCCAGCTTCTTTCCAGTAGGGAATTAGCAACTCTACTAGCTGAGGCGCTGGCATGGCGTGGAGATATTGACCGCTCAACCAGTCCAGTTTCGCCCAGTCAAACTTTGCCCCAGCTTTGTTGACGCGCTCAAAGCTAAACTGTTTGGCAGCTTCTTCTAAGGTAAAGATTTCTTGAGTCGAGTCCGGTGGCGACCAGCCTAGTAATGTCATGTAATTAACTAATGCCTCTGCCGTGAAACCCATCTGCTTGAAGTCAGAGATAGAAGTCACGCCATCGCGCTTCGAGAGCTTCTGCCCCTGCATATTTAGGATTAAAGGCGTATGGGCAAACTCCGGTACTGCTGCTCCCAGTGCTTCGTAGAGCAAGATCTGTTTAGCTGTATTGGCAATGTGGTCTTCACCTCGGATGACATGGGTAATCTGCATATCAATGTCATCCACCACCACCGCCAGATTATACAGGGGCTGACCGATCGCATCTCCCCCTGAGGCTCTAGCAATCACCATATCACCACCCAGGTCACTGGCTTTCCAGGAGAGTTTTCCCCGCACCAAGTCGTTCCAGACAATCTCCCGGTCATCGTCAATGATGAAGCGAATTACCGCTTGCCGCCCTTCGGCTGCAAATGCCGCCCGTTGCTCTGAGGTCAGGTTGCGATGTCTGTTGTCATAGCGAGGAGCCTCTTTTCTGGCTTTTTGGGCTGCCCGCATTTCCTCCAGTTCGGCTTCCGTGTCGTAGCTGCGATAAGCTAATCCCTTATCCAAAAGCGTTTGAGTGGCTTGTCGGTAGAGGTCAAGACGTTTTGATTGGAACGTTGGTCCCTCATCCCAGTTCAATCCTAGCCAGGTAAGTCCTTCAAGGATGTTTTGGGTGTATTCCGGGCGCGATCGCGTTGGGTCTGTATCTTCTATTCGCAGAATAAATTGACCGCCGTGGTGACGGGCAAATAGCCAGTTAAAGACGGCTGTTCTTGCCGTGCCGATATGTAAATTTCCAGTTGGACTGGGAGCAATACGGACTCTAACAGTCACAGAAATATCTCTTTTGGTGTTTGTTGTTAATTATTTTACAAGCCCTTCACAGTAAGAATGCAAAAACAAAGCCTTTCATGGGGAGAGGTTTTAGTATTTCCTCCTCAAAGGAAAATCCGGGCGTTGATTATATTAAGCGGTGAATAGTTTATTTAGCAGGGGGCCTTGTTGAACGTAGTTGCCTCTTGTGCGGTTGCCATCCTATCGCCTTCATGAGAGGCGCAGACCAGACGCCTATGCCACAAGCTTGGCAGAACCATACCCCAACTTAGAGCAAGCGGTAAAGGAAGCCATCAGGCAAAAGGAGCCAACATGGCTTTACCGAGTTGGCGATCGCACCTCACACACTTATAAATTCTGGTCGATATTTTACAGTACCGCGACACCCTCGCAGTGCTCCACTTTCCAACTCCAAAATCATAAATACCTCATCAGGCACACCATACTCGCACTCAAGCTCTTTCTCTCTAGCAGGAACGAAACCGAAGCGAGGGTAATACTCAGAATTGCATTTTTGTTAGAACGGGACTGACGGGGCTCGAACCCGCAACTTCCGCCGTGACAGGGCGGTGCTCTAACCAATTGAACTACAGTCCCAATTTTTG
>JALYGX010000281.1 GCA_030776905.1 Cyanobacteriota bacterium
GGAAAAAACCATTCAAGACTGGCGATCGCTTATAGCCGCAACCAAATAGCTTCTAACGGAGGTGAATTCAGCATGGCATCATCAAAGATTTGATTAACAATGTCCCCTGCAATTAAAGGAGCCTTCACCTTGCTAGCACTGCTACTCAGTGGTGCTGGTTTGTTCTTGAGTAGCTGGATTATTATCCCCGCCCCCACGTTCCCACTTTTAACGCTGGGTGTGGGAGCGCCTGAAGTTAGTCCTTGGTTAGCGGTACTAAATGTAACAGCGATTGTGTTGGCACGGGTAGGACTGCACCGCAATCGACGGCAACGTTTGGTTGTAGGAGCTAGTTTGGCTGGACTTGTTTTGAGTGCTATGCCATTAGTGCAACTTCCTGCAACCCAGCAACAAATGGCGGCAAGGATGGTGGATGGATTGGGGGCAGATTACATGGCACAACTTCCAGGTGAGGTGCACAGGACTATGCGATCGCATCCCTTTGTCTTAGCTGACGCCTTCCGTGGCATTTCTCCCAGTCAAGTACGCTATACCCCTAACATCCAGTTTGCAACTCGCAATGCCACACCGTTGAAATTGGATATCTACCGACCGCCAAAAGCCGGAAAATATCCAGCCATTGTGGCAATCTACGGTGGGGCTTGGCAGCGCGGCAACCCAACGCAAAATGCCGATTTTAACCGTTATATGGCAGCGCGTGGCTATACCGTCTTTGCTATTGATTATCGCCATGCACCCCGATACCGCTTTCCTGCCCAGCTTGAGGATGTTCGTGCCGCGCTAACCTTTATCCACCAACAGGCTGCCCAGTACGAGGTCGATCCGGAGCGTATTGCATTGCTCGGACGTTCTGCTGGAGGACATCTGGCAATGCTGGCAGCCTATCAGCCAGAGGCCCTACCTGTTCGGGCAGTCGTTAGTTACTATGGCCCCTTTAACCTGACACAAGGCTACAGAGAGCCACCCAACCCCGATCCCCTGAATGTACGCGCTGTGTTGTCAGCCTTTTTAGGCGGTTCGCCGGATGAACTGCCAGAGCAATACGCACAAGCTTCACCCGTTAACTATGTGAGGCAGCGACTTCCAGCAACGTTATTGATACATGGGAGCCGCGATCATATCGTTGAAGTACGCTTTGCCAGGGATATGTACCAACGTCTGCGTGCGGCTGGCAGCACTGGTGTTCTATTAGAAATTCCTTGGGCAGAACATGCCTTCGACACCATCTTCCACGGCCCTAGCAGTCAGCTAGCCCTCTACTACACAGAGCGTTTTTTGGCTTGGGCACTCAAATGAGGTGTTATCTGGCTTCCGGTTAATGACTTCTTATTCATGTAAATAGGAAACATAACTCAGCGCAACTCAAAAAATCAAAAGAATATTTTTTTTATAGAGGTAGTTCACAAAACTGCTTGGTATGACTATGAGTACGGGTTGGCTTGGATGTGGGCAAGACTTTTCAAAAACTACCAATGCCTAGATTTGTACTATGCCTCCAGTAGACTTATCCATCGCGAACAACGGTTTGCCAAGAAGGGTGCCCAAAGAACTGAAATCTTAACTTCTGCAAATGTCTCGCCTTAAGTGGTTACCTCCTCATGACAAACCAATTCAGCCCAGCTTTCTCGGTAGTCAAACAAAGCTTATTTCACCACGGTGCTGCTACCCAACAAAACGCTAAATCTTTAGTCTTAGCACTAGGTTTGAGTATTATTCCTGCCTTGGGTATCGGAGTAACTAGCTATCAGTTAGCCTACCAAGCTGTTATCCAGGAAATTGTCCAAACTCACTCAGGTGGAACTTCAATTTCACCTGTTCTCCAGACACAACTGCTGCTGATCTTTGTTTTGACAAGTGGAGTAACCGCTTTGTTGGTGGGTGCGATCGCATTATTCGTTCACCGCCGCAGCTCCTCAACCCCGACGAGCGAGAAAGTCTTGTTATTTGGAAACCTAGCCTCTGTGAGTCAACCCGTAGATCTCAACTATCTCTACCAACGAACCGTTGAGGGGGCACGACAAGTCCTCTGCACGCATCGGGTACTCATCTATACCTTTGACACTAATGGGAATGGAACCATCGTTGCTGAATCAGTCGAGCCTAGATTTGCTCAATCACTAGGAAACCAAATTGTAGACGCTTGCATAAGGGACAGCAACGGAGGACTGTACCAACATGGTCGCGCCTGTGTCATCAATGACATTTATCAAGCCGGTTTGTCAGATTCTCGTATTAAGGTGCTAGAACAATATCAGGTCAAGGCAAACATGGTCGTGCCAATTCTCAAAGACGACCAACTCCTTGGCTTTATCATCGCTCACCAGTGCGACCAGCCACGAGTTTGGCAACCTAATGATATTGATTTCTTCGTGCAGTTGGCATCACTAATTACCCTGCGCTTGAGCAGCCTGAACTTCCTAGTTTTTCAACAGCAGCAAACCGAGTCGTTTCGGCATCAACTGATCAGTTTGATTAATGATGTTGAAGAAGCCGCTCAAGGTGACCTCACGGTGCGTGCCCATGTTACAGAGACTGAAATGGGCACGGTTGCTGACTTTTTCAATTTCGTAATTGAGAGTCTACGGGGACTTATCACCCAAATCAAACAATCCACAACTCTGGTTAACACGTCTCTGGGAGAAAATGAAGGGGCAATCCGCGAACTTGCAAGCGTTAGCTTCAAGCAAGCTCAAGAAAGCACGCGCACTCTGGCTTTGATCGAGCAAATGACCCATTCGATTCAAGAGGTGGCAGGTAATGCTCACTATGCAGCAGAAGTGGCTCGTACTGCTTCTGTAACCGCTGAAGCTGGCACAGCGGCGATGGAATGCACGGTTACCAAGATAATGAGCTTGCGGGAAACTGTTACGGAAACTGCCCATAAGGTAAAGCGTTTAGGTGAATCTGCTCAACAGATTTCCAAGGTAGTTTCCTTAGTGAATCAAATTGCCTTGCAGACCAATTTGTTAGCCGTCAATGCTGGAATTGAAGCCGCCAGAGCTGGTGAAGAACATTATAGTTTTGGCGTAGTTGCCCAAGAAGTTGGCGAACTAGCCGCTCGTTGTGCTACGGCGACTCAAGAAATTGAACACATCCTGGAAAATATCCTGATTGAAACTAGTCAAGTAGTGGAGGCTATGGAACAGGGAACGCACCAAGTGGTTGAAGGCACTCACTTGGTGGAAGATGCGAAACAAAATCTAACTCAGATATTAGAGGTATCTCGCCAGATCGAGGGTGTAGTGGCATCCATCGGGGCTGCAAGTGTAGCTCAGGTAGAGACATCTCAAGTCGTTAATAATTTGATCAAGGAGATGGCTGAAGTTTCTGAACGCACAGCTAAGTCTTCTGAGCAAATTTCTAGCTCTTTGCAACAAACTGTGGTAAAAGCACAGCAACTCCAAGCTGCGGTAGAGGTATTTAAAGTGGATGACTAGAATGTTAAAAAGCGATCGCCTCTACTCCACTCCCCCGAACACGATTGCTCCCACTGCTTAGAGACGAGTATCTAATTAATTATCTGAAGAGATAGCGTCTAATTCTGTTGGCAGCGTGGGTTGGGTTGGACTAACTAAACGATTGGTTTGGCACTTCTGGGCGCGAGGCAAACTATTCAAACCCAGCACGGCTGTTCCATAAAGCCTGCTGAATTCTTGCTCGTAATGTGCGGCAACAATTGGGTTATCGATCGCTATTAGCGTTTCATCATTGGAGTAGTTTCCTGCATTAGACCAGTTGTGAGAGCCTGCGATAACGAGTCTCCCATCTAAGATTGCCATCTTACTATGCACTCCGCGATCGCCAGTTGGGGCTAGGGGAAATCCAACTGTCGTTATGGGATTTTGCCAAGGCTTTACTTTGATTTTGCTCTTTCTCTTACCTTGAGTCGGGCACACTCCTATGGCGTCGTAGGCTTTCGAGTAAGGCTGTCTGTAAAAATCTGGGTCTACAAGAACTTTAATGTCTTCCACTCCGCGATCGCGTACTTCGCCTAAGCTATCGCTAATCGTCTGATCTGAATAGACAAATACCGCAATATGTACGCTCGATGACACCTGCTTTACATAGAAACTAATTATCCCGTTACTCGTTGTTTCAATTTCTTGCTTTCTACTAGCTGGTGAGAAGTTAACGGTAATAGTTCCCTTTCCCACTGGAATTGTTACAGGAGGTCTGTAGGGCTTATGCGCTTTGAACAATCCCTGCCACATATAATTGAACTCTGAGGTAAGAGCCTCTGATAGTTGCGCGTTATCGGGAATAACAACCATATTGTTAGCGTTGCCGCGACTTTCAAGGCTGTTAAAATCTCCGTGCATATCGGATGTCGGCAGGTTGCCACTGGAGATGATAGTGGTCTTTCCATCCACAACTATAAACT
>JALYGX010000282.1 GCA_030776905.1 Cyanobacteriota bacterium
GGAGAATCAATATCAATGCTTGCTTATCTTCCCGTGGGAAAAGCTGTTAAAGAAGCCGAAAAATTTATTGAAAAGGATACACAAGCACAGACTGTAGAAAGATTTCGCAGAAATAAGCGTTCCCATAGATGGTCGGGTCCAGTTATCCGGGGTAGCTGAAACGGTTAACTAGTACAAGCCTTTAATGAAAACTATACTGCTCAACCTGTAGGCAAACGGCTGGTATCTTCTTCACCAAGACTGTATGACCCTGCTGACTAGCATACACTTCTAACTCAGCGTTAGGTTGTGTCTCAAACAGAAGACGTTGCTTGGGGAAAATTACTTTCTCGAAGTAGCGGTTAGGAACATTGATAATCCGAATAACTTGCAGATCGCAAGTGGGATTGACATAGCTACAAAGTGTTGAAGTAGAGGAATCCGTCAGTTGTGAATCTGTTGTTAATGTCATTGGCTTCAGTGCGTCTTATCTCCTATACTGCACTCTAGCCGGAGGCGAGCTTCATAACGAACGAGAAAATTACGGAAAACTATCCCGGAAAAGTTAATACACATCGGAGAAATCACAGTGGAGAATTTTTGGGGATTGCGCTAGCTCCTGCAAAAAAAGCTTTGCTCTTGCGCTGCTACTCCGCTGCAAGTGTCGATCGCTTTTGGTTTAGGAGGAATGCGATCGCTTCTTAAACAGCTTATCTGTTAACAAGCTGTTGCACATTTAAACAGGTGAGAAGGGGTCTAGCCACCGGAGAATTTCTCGATTGAGATGATTTAAGTCGCGATACACTTCTTGCTTCATCCATTGACCGATCGCATCAAAGGGCGTGAACGATTGTCCGGCTTTCCAGTTGACATCTTGCCCTAAGGGTGTTAAGTGATTGCCAGGTAGTGTCTGAACGGCAACCATATTGGGAAAACGTTGTTGCAAAACTTGGGTCAAGTTAAGGGTTTGATCGATATCGTCGTTAGTAAATTTAACGAGTAAATTGCGCCGGACTTCATAACGTTTAGCAATTAAATCATTAGTTTCTAAAGGTGATGGCGTAAACTCAATGTCGAATGCTGGATTAATATTGAGCTGCTCGACGAAGGGAATGGCACGCCGCGCTGGGTAGTTATTAAAGGAAATCAAGATATTCCCAGCGCGTTCGACTGAAAAGAGACTACCGATGAGCAAATGCAGTTTACAACCCATACTGTGTCCAACACCGTAGATGGGCAAATACCGTTTGCGTAAAACAGTTGTTGTCTGTAAGCGGTCTAAGGTAGTCTCAAAGCGGTTGAGAACATCTCGTGCGATCGCCCCATGATCCAGGGTATTCACAAACGGCGTGGCAATCACCACGTACCTCTGACGCCCTAGCTGTTCAAGCAACCACCGATAGGTTACCTGCGGTGCAGTCGCCACGAAAGCCCCCCCTAAGAAATGCACGATGCCCTTAGGACTCTGAGGAATTAAAACCCAGCTACCCGATATTTCTTGCCAGTCCATGCAAAGATTGCGTAGTTAATACTTTAATTGTAAAAATTCTTTTATAAAGAAGGGGTTGCCGGAGCTTTGTGGAACTTACGGCTAGGGTCTATACGTCCAAAGTTGCTGTATATCCTTATACGTCTGCGCCGCGTGTTGAGGAGCGTAACGTATTGTCTAAGAGACATTAGTATGAAACACCTCCGTCCTTCATCTCACCAGACGCAACAGGTTTTTGCTGCTCTGGTTTTAACCAGCATTGTGTCCTTGGGGACTGGTTTAACCGTTGTCGATGCCGCAAGCGCTAAATCCTTAGAACCTACCTCAGGTACTACCAGCGAAATGCTCAAGCGCCCTAACGAGGTCGTTGCCAGTTCAAAGCAGTCTCGCAACAAGGAAGTACCTGTTGGAGTCGTCAATGCCGTTCGTCGCGAGATATTTAGCAGCTATAAAATTCCCCCAGGTCAGCTAAGAGTTGTTAGTGCCAGTTCAGAACGTTGGTCTGATAGCTGCTTAGGTCTTGGTAAACCTGAGGAATCTTGCGCTGTAGTCTTGATCGAGAACGGTTGGCGCATTGTCATGTCTGACGGTCGCCAAAGTTGGACTTATCGCACTGATGGTACTGGACGCATCGTGCGCTTAGAAACTGCAGGAAACTCCAATAGCAGCAATTTGCCTAATTCAGTTGCCGATGCTGTTTTAAGAGCTGCATCTGAGCAGTTGGGCGTGCCGCGATCGCAACTTAAAATTACCCAAGCCCAGCAGCAGACCTGGCCCGATCGCTGTTTAGGTCTTGGTAGCCCTGTAGAACTGTGTGCCAGCGCTCTCACACCAGGATGGCGGGTGACTGTCGAAGGCAAACAACAACGCTTGGTCTATCATACTGATACCACTGGCTCCCTAATCAGACTGAATAAAAACGAGAGCAACCTCAGTGAGGCAAATTTGCCTCAATCTGTAGCCGATGCGGTGATACGGGTTGCATCTAAGGACTTGGGCGTGTCCAGTTCCCAACTTAAAATTATTAAGGCACAGCAGCAGACTTGGGGAGATAGCTGTTTAGGTCTTCCTCGTCCTACGGAACGGTGCATGGGTACCCCCACACCAGGCTGGCGAGTAACTGTAGTCACTAGACAGAAAGTTCAAATTTATCGTACCGATACTACTGGTGAGCGAATCAGGGCAGAAGCAATCGTTGGGCAACCCGCAAGTGTTCGCAATTTACCAGATGCTGTTGCCAAAGCTGTTTTACAAGACGCGGCAAGGCGAGCGAATCTCTCCGTTTCTCAGCTACGCATCGTCCAAGCTGAAGAGCGAGATTGGCCCGATGGCTGTCTGGGATTAGCTGCTCCAGGGCAAGGCTGCACTAGGTCGATCGTTCCAGGCTGGCGAGTGACGGTAGAAGGAGGACGGCAAACCTTTGTCTATCGCACCAATGAATCCGGTTCTGTAATCAAATTAGAGAGTGGAGCAACTCAGGGAAATAGCGGAGCGGTTCAAATTCCCAAAAGTGAACTACCAGCCCCGTTAGCTGAAGGCGTTGTTTTTCGAGCCATTTCCAGTGGTGGCATCACTGGTAACAGTTATGAAACTGTCCTGACGAATAATGGACAAGTGATTCGGAGGTTGAGCAACCCAATGATTAAAGCTCCGGCTCAGATGCATCAAATTTCTCGCCAAGAACTACGGCAGTTTCAACAGTTGTTGGAGCGGCAGAAGTTTTCTCAGTTCAATCAGCTCGCTTACCCAGCCCCTAGTGGTGCGGCTGACTATATTACTGTCAGTCTCACCAGCCAGTCTGGTACAACTCGCTACGCAGATATGGTTCAAAATCAACTTCCTGCACCGTTGCAGTCAGTCATTCAAGCCTGGAATCAAATTGCCAGCCGCAAGTAGTCCCAACTGCAAACAATCTGCAAGAGTCTTAACATAAGGATTCAGGTCATAGCTATGGGTTCTAGGGGCGAAAAATCTTCGCCCCTATCCTTGCCGTTTTAATCGTTAGGTAGTATATGGCAAGCAACTTCCTCAATCAGGCTACAAAGCTCCTTGCCACAAGGGTTGTCAAGGGGTTTGTCTGCCCAACGGTCTCGGTAGTCTTCTAGCTCTTCCTTGAGTGTGGTCATCCGGTAGATTTGCTCCTCAAGATGAGCAATTTTCTGATTCAGGAGGTCTCGGACGAGTGGGCAGGCGGGATTCCCCTGATAGCGGACTCCCAGCACTTGCTGGATTTCCGAGAGGGAAAAACGTAAGGATTGAGCTTTCTTGATAAATTGCACCCGCTTGACAGCTTCAGGGTCGTAATAGCGGTAGCCACTTGCGCTTCTCTGGGTTGGTTCTAGTAGCCCCAAGGTTTCGTAATATCGGAGGGTTCCCACAGCTACATCCGTCTGAGAAGCTAGTTCTCCGATCTTTAAAAGTTTGTTTTGGAATGATTTCTCGTAAGGTTTTTCCACTGTAGTCACTGTAGATTTTCCACAACCTACCAATAATGACCACAGAGCCTAAACCTTATATCTGACTGTAATGTCAAGGGGGTGTTGGATACCTCTGTTTCGAGCGACAGTTTCGTCTGAATGTATTGCCATTAAATATTAAGATAAATTTTTGAATTTCTGGCTTGACTCTCTACCCAACTAGAGGGTTTAGGATGGCTTTAGTTTCTCAACAACAACTAGCAAAGAGAAATAAGGGAGAGCAAAAAGTGAGCCTGACTACACGCACCAAGAGATTATTAAGCACAGCGATCGCTAGTCTGACATTGCTAACGTTGACCGCTAGTCCATCACTAGCAGACACTCACCAGGAAACCGTGACACCTACCAAGGCTTCCAGTTCCACAAACGAGGCGCAACCAACTCAACAGGAGACAAGCCAAATCACAGCGCCAACAAACCAGACGCAACAGCAGCAAAACCAAACGGGATGTGGCTGTTGCAAAAACATGATGAATAATATGCAGGGAATGAGGAACAATATGCCTGGGATGATGGGCGACCAAACCCGTGACAAATAACCAACTCACAGAAACCTCATTTGTCACACTGAAGTCTATGTAGTGGGGATGAAAGCTGATAGCCTAATCCAAGCAAAGATTGTTCTGGATCTCACAGCTTGAAAACGCGCTCTAGTTACTGGCATCTGCTGCCTTATATCCGCCCTCAGTGGAAAACCATTGCCCAAGCCTTTGCTTGCACCTTAGGGTTTACCGTCTTCTGGCCCATACAGGCAGCGCTGGCAGGTCAAATCGCCAATTTCATCGGACAGGGCAATATGGTCGGACTTGCCCAGTTAGGGGGAGTCCTGGCTCTGGTTTTTCTAGTCCAGAAAATCATGCAATATGGTCAGGATTCCCTAATGGCGAAAGCTGCCCTTTATGTGGCTTTAGACTTGCGCAAGCAGGTGTATGCTCACCTCCAGCGCCTCAACCTTAGCTATTTTGAAACAGCTCAAACAGGTGACTTAACCTACCGCCTCACTGAAGACATCGATCGCGTTGGGGAAGTTGTCAATAAAGTCTTCCATGACTTTGTTCCCTGTGTGTTGCAGCTCATCGTGGTGCTGGGCTACATGATTTATCTCAACTGGCAGCTAACGCTGGCAACGTTTGTGGTTGCTCCGTTGATGGGTATTTTAATTGGCTGGTTTGGGGAACAGATGCTGAAGTTTTCCCGCCGCAGTCAAAATCGCATCTCCAACTTATCGGCTTTGCTTACAGAGGTATTCAGTGGCATTCGCCTGGTGCAAGCTTTCGCGGCTGAGGACTATGAAATTGCCCGCTTTGCTGAGGAAGCAGAACACAACCGCCAAGCCAAATATGCCGCTGAACGGCTGAAGGCAATTCAGAATCCTGTGGTGGGATTTTTGTATGCGATGAGCGTGTTGCTGCTGTTTTTCCTGGGCGGTTGGCAAATTTCTATCGGCAACCTGACTGGGGCAAAGTTTGTTAGCTACATCGCCGGGGTGGCGCTACTAATCGACCCCATTGCCCATATCACCAGCAATTACAACGAGTTCAAACAAGGTCAGGCGTCTGTTGACCGAATATTTGAACTGATGGCAATTCAGCCGACGGTAGTGGAAAAACCCAGTGCAACTCTTTTGCCACCCGTCACAGGCAAGGTGGAATATCGTAACGTTAGCTTTGCTTACCCAGCTTACACCTCTCAACCTTCCCTGATTAACGGGGAACAAGAAGACATGGAACTTTCTTTTATTAAGGAAGGGCAAGGGGGAGTTCCAGTATTGCAAAACCTCAGTTTCCTAGCGTTACCCGGAGAGATGATTGCTCTGGTTGGGCCATCTGGGGCGGGGAAAACGACGTTGGTTAATCTTCTTCCTCGCTTCTATGACCCCCAATCAGGTCAGATTCTCATCGATGGTGTTGATGTTCAAGATGTGACGTTACGCAGTTTGCGACGGCAAATTGGCATTGTGCCGCAGGAGAACACTCTATTTTCTGGCACGATCGCCCAAAATATTGCCTTTGGTCAAGCTCAGTTCGACCTCAAAGACGTTCAGGAAGCCGCTAAGATTGCCAATGCTCACCAGTTCATTAGTCAGTTTTCCCAGGGCTATCACACCTGGGTAGGTGAACGAGGCGTCAATTTATCGGGGGGACAACGACAACGAATTGCGATCGCTCGCGCTGTCCTCCTCAACCCCAGCATCCTCATCCTTGATGAAGCCACCTCTGCCCTAGATTCAGAATCCGAAGCCTTGGTACAGGAGGCACTGGAACGGATTATGAAAGAGCGCACCGTTTTTATCATTGCTCACCGACTGGCAACTGTGCGCCGCGCTGATCGCATTCTCGTCCTAGAGCAAGGGCATATCGTTGAATCAGGAACCCACGAGGAACTCTTAGAGCAAGGCGATCGTTATGCCCGGTTCTATGCCCAACAGTTCAGTAGGAATTAGGACAGACAAGACAGACGCCATTTAGTCCTAATCCCTAAAGTTTCTCCAGATAGCTCAACAGGTCAGCCATTTCCTGGGTACTGGGCTGGAACTTTGGCATTGGGGGTGTCTGCCCGCTAGTCACCTGGTGAATTAGGCTGATTTTAGACTTCCGCTGAGAGACGTGTTGCAAGCTAGGGCCTACCCGACCATCCGCTTGAAAACCATGACAACCAGCGCAGTTGATTTGAAAAATGGCATTACCTCGCACTGAATCGCCTTTGAGGGACAAGACCTTGTGTATGTAAGGGTCTGAATTCTGAATCAGATGGAAACCTAAGATGCTTGCGCTGATTGCCAGCAGCACCGCAAGCACCATTAAGGTAATCCTGCGAATCGGGATTTCAAGTTGGGCAAGCGGCTTCTCCAAACGATCTCCTATCAACTTACAAATTTACCTAGGGTTTTTAATCGAGATGAAAGTGAAAAATCGATTTGTTATCTAAGCCGATCAGAACGTAACGGCTTGTCGAAAAGTATGTCGATTAATAAACATAGCTTAAAATTTACAGCTTGCATAAGCAAGTCGAGGCTTGCAGTTTTGTTTAGTCCGGAGTACTGCAATGCGGTTTAATATCCGATAGTTGAGCCTCTGCTGTTTAGGCGTAAGAGCTAGTACGATGAGAACTAAGCAAAAAAACTTATCACACTAGGAGAACTAACGTGGTTGAACCGTTGCTTGTAGGAATTGTCCTTGGCTTAATCCCAGTAACCCTCGCTGGACTATTTTTCGCTGCCTATATGCAGTACAAGCGAGGCGACCAACTAGGGATTAATAAGTAAAGAGTGCTGAGTGCTGAGAAGGCAGGTTCTCCTCTTCAGCACTCCTCAATGGGACAATAAAACGTTAAGGCGGTGTTACCGTAGACCTTCTGGCGGCAAATTTCCAGGGTGGTAATTGGTGAGGGAGGTAATTTGTTAGGGCTATGCTCTACTGCTAGTTCACCATCCTCGGCGAGTAGCTGGTACTGTGCGATCGCTTCCAACACTGGTTTGTACAACTTACTGGCATAGGGGGGGTCGAAGTAAATGCGATCAAACTGCTGATCTGCCAGCGTTTTTAATCGCCCCACAACATCCCCCTGTAACACCTGAAATTCCTGTTCGGGTTTGGCAACTTGCTGCCAGTTCTGTTGGATAACAGTGCAGGCTTTACCCCATTTTTCAATTCCCACAACCAAGGAAGCTCCCCGACACAGAGCCTCTGCGCCCATTGAACCCGTACCAGCACACAAGTCCAGCCAACGGCAATCGCTAATCGTACCTTGCCAAATATTAAACACAGCCTCCCGCACCCGCGCCAAGGTCGGGCGCGTATCTTGTCCGGGTAAGGTTTTTAGCTGACGATTGCCGTAAATTCTCATCTATACCAAAACTGCCATCTTGACAAACTAGTCATTAGTTTTGCAGGACAAATGACCAAGGACCAAGGACAAATGCCTAATGACTAAGAACGAGTGACTCCGCGTAGCAGTTAACTTGAGCTACAAAGTTAGACAAGATTTGCAGTCCTGCTGTGGAAGATTTTTCGGGGTGGAACTGCACTGCCATTAGGTTACCGCGTGCGATCGCCGCCGTCACTGTTTGAGAACCATGCGTAACTGTTGCTGCCCGGATATTGGGGTCAATCGGGTCAACATAGAAAGAATGGACAAAATAAACTCGCGGATTGCCAGATAATTGCTGCCAAAGTGGGGAATGAGGTTGAGTAAACTCCAGCTCATTCCAACCCATGTGAGGAATGGTAATTCCCGGTTCCCAGTGAAATCGGCGCACCGTTCCGGCAACAATTCCTAATCCCGGTTCTGTGCCTTCTTCACTCCCCTCAAACAGAATTTGTAGACCTAAGCAAATGCCTAAGAAGGGTTTGCCGCTGTTTATAGCGTGTTTGATGGGTTCCTCAAGTCCACGCGATCGCAAATGTTGCACGGCAGGGTCAAATGAACCCACTCCCGGTAGAACCACCGCATCCGCCCGCTCAATGTCTGCTGGTGAATCCGTCACTTTAGTCGTTGCACCAGCTTTCTCCAAACCTTTGCAGGCAGAGTGCAGGTTCCCCATGTCGTAGTCTACAACGGCAATTACTGGCATTAACCTGCTCTCCCTTACATTTGTTATTGAAGCCACCTCCATTTTATCTAACACGCTGGGAAGATCCCCACTATAGCTAAGGGGGATATATCGAGCGAAGCGAGTACCCCCGAGAGTTTAGTGGGGGATGAAAGGCGGTTAAAGGAGAGGGTTCAATACCTTCTATTTTAACATTTAAAGCTTGGACTGCCGCCAGTAAACACATTATAATACTGGAATGCTGACACTCACCTATCGTTACCGAATCTACCCCAGCACCGCTCAAGAATGTCAGTTCATTGCGTGGATGGATATCTGTCGCAGCGCTTACAATTACGCACTGCGGGAGATAAAAGATTGGTGCGATAGCCGTAAGTGTTTGGTAGATAGATGCTCTTTGGAAAAAGAGTACATCCTATCTCCTGAACTAAAGTTTCCAGGTGAAGTCTATCAGCTTAATAATTTACCAAGAGCTAAGAAGGAATTCCCCAAGTTGGGTGAAGTGCCTTCTCAGGTTCTTCAGCAAGCCATTAAGCAGTTGCACGTAGGCTGGGAGTATTTTCAAAAACGGGGTTTTGGCTTTCCTCGATTCAAGAAGTATGGGCAGTTCAAGTCGTTGCTGTTTCCTCAATTTAAGGACAACCCAGTAACGAACCTGCACATAAAGCTGCCCAAAATTGGAACCATTCCAATCAACCTGCATCGTCCCATCCCTTCTGGGTTTGCGGTTAAGCAGGTGAGAATCTTGAGGAAAGTTGACCGATGGTACGTATCTATTAGTCTTCAATGTGATGTTAGTGTTCCAGACCCAGCCCCACATGGACACCCTGTTGGGATTGATATTGGACTGGAGAAATTCTTGGCAACCAGTGACGGTGTTCTCGTAAAGCCACCCAAGTTTTTTAAACAACTGCAAAGCGAGCTGAAATTGCTGCAACGCAGATTGTCTAGAAAGAAGAAGCGCTCGAAAAACTACGAGAAGCAGCGCATTAAGGTTGCGCGTCTTCACCACCACATCGACAACACTCGCAAGGACTTTCACTACAAGCAAGCCCACGCCCTTTGCGACGCGGGTGATATGGTCTTCATGGAAGACCTGGATTACCGCATCAGTGCTAAGGGGATGTTTGGGAAACATATGCTTGATGCTGCTTTTGGACAATTCAGAAGCGTTGTTAAATATGTGTGCTGGAAACGAGGGAAGTTCTTCGCTGAAGTTGACGCTAGGGGAACTTCTCAGGAATGTCCTGAGTGCGAGGGTGAAGTGAAAAAAGACCTGCGTGTCAGAGTTCATGACTGTCCTCATTGTGGATACAAAACGGACAGGGACGTAGCAGCAGGTCAAAATATCAGGAACCGAGGAATTAAACTCATTAGTACCGTTGGACAGACGGGAATCGAAAGCGCCTGTGCAGACGATCTACCGGGGACTAAGGTAACTCAGTCTAGGCAAGTGTCACAATCCCCTGAGCGCAGTCGAAGGGGAAAAACCAGGAAACCTAAGAAGTGATTCTTGGGAAGCCCTCGGTAAATCAAAGATTATACCGAGGGAGGATGTCACAGTTGCCGTCTAGGTGCGATGAACGGAAAAATTTTGCTGACCTCTTTTCAAACCTGGCTACCCCAGCAAACCTCTAATTCTTCTGACGATCTATTAGAGGAAATCACCAAGTTGGATGAGTTCTCTTCTTCCTCGACGTTCTTGAGACAGCTACCCGTTGATGTTTCCCAAGCTAGCTGTCGTGCGATCGCCAAAATTGAAGAACTGCAACCCAAGGTTATTATCTGTTGTGGGATGGCAGCGAAGCGCCAAAAACTGACGGTGGAAGCTTGTGCGACTTGCGGACATACCTCACATCGCATTCGCTTATATAGTTATTGCCTATCCCTTTGCAGGATTTTGCGATTAAAAAAACTTCAAGATTTTCTGCCCATTCTGCTGGCAAAAAGTAATTTACCCGATTCGATTCTAATCAAAACTTCTGTGGATTTAGAGAAGTTAGTCGCTGGTTTATCTGAGACAGAGATTAGCTACGAGGCTGGTAAGTTTGTTTGCGAGGGACTTTATTACGAAATTTTAAAATATTTACAAAAATATAACCTCAACGTTAGCTGTATCTTCGTCCACGTTCCTGTTCTAACTCAAGATAATTTGCCGGGTATTATGGCAGATTTCCGGATAATTATGCAGAAAATGGCAAGTTTTGCCAATATTCATTAAAACTTGTTGGATAGAGCTATACCGCTTGAGAAATCATCATTGCGATCGCTTTCAGGAAAAAATCAATTTTTATGGACACTATAGGGTTGCTGACGACTAACTTATTGATTAAAAATAATTAGCCATACTCCTTTAAAACGCAAGATAAAATAAAAGTAGAGGACGAGGGATCGAGAAAAACAACAGGAATACTGAGTCAATACAAGTAAGAATTGAAAAAGCATTCCTATCCTCTACTTTCTTAAAAATTCTGTAACATTCATCAATCTTCAGATTTTTCGTTTCTACTCCGCAGCAATGCTTTAAGTGGAGGGTCAATAACATGACTATCAAAAATAAGATTGAAATCTCTCCTTTGACTTGCATGAGTCCAGCCAAGGGCATTGAGATATGTCCGATCGATTTATCGAAAGAAGAGAACACTATAGGGGTTGACCAACCTCTGTTCAGTCACGAAACTACGCTGGTAACTATCGCTCCCAATACCATTGAGGACTTGTTTGTCCATCGCTACCAAACCGACCAAATCTTAGTCGTGCGCGGTACGGCTGTACTCGTTGTATTGCAAAATCGGCGTTATCAATACATTTTCCTGAGCGATCGCCAACCTAGCGTCGTCAAAATCCCACCGAGTATTCCTCACGGTGCGATCAATCTCAGTTCACAACCCTGTATTGCGGTTAATTCAATATTGCGTCATGGTCCCGCTCATGAGCGAGATTATCGCCCACTGAAGAAACCATTTCCTTATGATATGGAAGCCGTTCAGGCAATGTGGCAGGATTTCGATCTCCAATGAACGCAGGTTACGTCCTCACCTAAAGATGGGAATAGGGGATGGAGAATCGGGAATACTCAGTCTAATTCCCGATTCTCCATCCCCTGCTAGAGACGAGTGTGTGTCAGCGACCTAGTAACTGCTGTCGTCTGACTCTTAAATATACCCAAATTGGGAATTGATAAAACTCCATAACCAACCACCCAACAATTGTCAGATGGGACAAAAAGGTTAATCCCGTCCAGACGGTGGGTAGCCAAGACAGGGCGGCATCTGGGCTGGGTGGAAAAGTGTAAGCCGCTAGCCCAATTATTGTAGTTGGGAGGAGGACAAGCGCTACGGCAAAGACCCAGTAAGCCGCTCCCCATTCAACCCCATCTAGATGCGCTCCTGTCCAATGCCTGCCATTCCAGTGCCAGGTAAGAGGGGGTTGTCGGTCAGCCATTTTGAGTAACTGTCGTTCCAAGTCAGTGGTGAAAATGTGACGGCAGCAGTCACATGCCATTGCATCCATTAACGGCATAGCTTGCAGCTGAGTTAAGCGACAGACTGGACAAGGGTAAATGCCTTGCTCATTGAACGGGTGGCTATTATTTGTTGAACTATACATTTGAAAAGCAATCTCGCTGGTATTTTTACTCTCTGGTATCGGGGGAGTTTTAGCAACCAGAGCACTAAGTAAAGTAGTTCCTTTTTCGATCTTAGTTATTAATACCGTTTCGCGATTTGATGCCTCCACATTGGGAATATAGATAATCACTCCAGGCGATCGCGTTTGTTGTGTTTGAGCCTAGGAGCAGATGAGGGCAGACTTCCAAGCATGGCTTCGATGATCGCGGCTACAACACAGAACGCGCTAATAGCCATCAAACTTAACATTAATTGCATATTGCGACCCTCTACAGTTGATGCTTCAACTCTAGAAATCTATCCTTGGATAGAAGAAAGGTACTATGCAGCTCTCTTGAATGACCGCCAGTTTTTAGGAAAACAAGTTCGATTTTAGGAGGTTACAAGAGTTTAGGGGTAGACGCTTTGTCAACTGCCACAAAGTATCTAATCAAAAAAAACCCTGGCGAGCGTCCAACAAGCTGCCAAGGTATTTCCAAACAACCAAAGAATCAGGATATTTCAAAATACAAGCTAACACGAACAGTAACGCAATACTGCTGTGAGGTAGCTATCTACACTGAAGCTTTAAGGTTCCTACTTGGAGAAAAAGATTTCATGAAGTTCTATTTGAATCTCTACAAAGGAGGATGACCCAACTCCTATCATTTAAATTTATCGATAAGACAAATGAAATTATCTGAGAATAGGGTATTGGGCTGATTAGTCCCCACTCCCTATTCCCAAAAACGAGAGTTTATTTGTATTAAGGAATTTAATAAACAGTAGTGTGACTTTTTGACCTGGCACGCGGGATACCTACCCTACTCGTTGTATCTTAGTGTCTTTGCGATCGCACGAAAGTCATCACTCTATGCTCCCGTTTTTGCCAATTTTTACCCTGGCTCAAGCTACCCCAACCCCAACTCCTTTGCCGACACCCTCAAAAGAAATAGTGCAACCCCAACAAGTGCGACCCCTATCGGGAAGCCTGGATAATATCCCGGTATTCAACAGTAATAGTCCCGAACTCGTGCAGACAGAGGGGATTTTACTTTCCACTTTTCCCCCAACTGGCAAAGCGACACCAGCCGCTCACTTAAACTTCCCATTTCAGGGACGTTTTGATGTATTTGCCCATCACATTGCCAAAGCACCTACGCCAGAAGATTTGCGTACTCTCTACCTGGGGATTATTTTGTACAACCCAGGTACGCAGCCAGTAACGGTAGATATCTTGCAAGCAGCAAGTTATCTGAGTCAGCCAGATGCACCGTTTATCCAGTTGCCGTCATTGGTAGATAATCCCTCCGGTACGGTTTATGCGGGGCCGGGAAGTCGGGTGATGAGCGACATCCTGCGAGGACTTCATCAAGCGGATTTTCCTCCCCAACTGATGATTCCACCGGGGCAAAGTCAAATGTTACTCAATCTACCGATACCCGTTCGGACGTTAGATCCGCCCCTTAATGGTCGCTCGACATTCATGCGGTTGCGCAGTGATGGTAGGGTTTATGCGGCTAGCCTTGCACAGTACGCACCTACCGATGCTGAGGGTAAGGAACGTGCCCCTACTCTGGAAGAATGGCAGGAGTTATTAGATAACGGTAAGTTAGGTGAACCCCGCGATCGCACTCCTACTCCTCCTGAGAATACCAAAGGTCAAATTATCTATGGTCGTGTTGCGGGTGTTGCCCAAGGTTCTCGCTGGCGAACTCAGCTAGTTGATACTCCAACCAGCCAGTTTCTGAATATTCCTCAGCCGGGACAAGCCTTTTCCTATGGACTTAGCACCCTCCACGGGGGCAGGATGGGCACGGAGCAAATTCAGAGTGCGCCGATGCTAGTACGCTATCCAGATACCGCCTATTTTGCTCATGGAAACTACGGCGTGCAATATAGCCTTACCTTACCTCTAGTGAATTCCACCAGCGATACTCAAACGGTTACCGTAGCCTTCCAGACTGCCCTCAAAGACGACAACCCCCAAGGCGAGTTACGCTTTTTGGAACCACCCGCCAAGCAAGTTTTTTTCCGAGGTACTGTCCAAATTCGCTACAAAGACGATGAGGGTTTGCCGCGTACTCGTGTCGTGCATTTAGTCCAACGGCGGGGTCAACAGGGTGAACCGTTGATAACGCTGAATATGCCACCACGGGACGCACGTTTGGTGCAAGTAGACTTTCTCTATCCGCCAGACGCTACACCGCCACAGATTTTAACCGTTAGGACTCAAGAGCGATCGCCTTAACCGCATTGCCTCAAATTGGGAAAATTGACAGGAACTATGAACGGGGTAGTGGAGACAAAGAAAAAATGCCTTTGTTCATAACAACAAGGTAATTTGTGAATCCCTCCTAGGGCTGACCTATAACTACTTAGCAATTTTGGCAGTCTAACCCTGTGCGCCTAACTGCTGAGTCATAACACCATCTCACGTTAATGCGGTTACCTATCACTTGATGCTGTCTTTATTGCCCGTTTTTTCTCTCGCTCAACTCATCATCCCCGCCCCAGCGCCAACACCCACTCCTACCCCTCCACCGCCCCCAGTACAGCAGCAGCTAGTGGTGCAGCCTCAAGAAGTCCGGGCTTTACCAGGACAACTGGATAAAGTTTTGGTCTTTAACAGCAATAGCCCCGAAGTGATAAAGACAGAAGGGATTTTGCTTTCCACCTTTCCTACGGCGGGTAAAGCCGTTCCTAGCGCTCACTTAAACTTTCCACTGAAGGGACGTTTCGATCTGTTTGCTCATCACATTCGTCGAACAAGTACACCGGCAGAGGCTCGACCGATGTACTTGGGAGTACTTGTTTATAATCCTGGCAATCGCCCGGTAAAGCTGGATATTTTACAGGCAGTGAGTCATGTCACTAATCCAGATGCACCGTTTATCGAGCTGCCAGCCTACGTTGACAATTCTACGGGTAAAGTCTATTCAGGCCCCGGCTCACGGGCGATGACTGACATCATGAGGGGGGTTCATCAATCGAAGTTTCCGTCTCAGATCGTCATTCCACCCAAGCGGAGCCAACTGTTATTTAATTTACCCATGTGGATTGGGAATACACGGACTACCTTGATGCGGTTGCAAAGTAGTGACTCCGTCTATGTAGCGAGTTTAGCAGGGTATGGTTTTGTCGAGCCTTCTCTGGAGTACGACCCGACAGATTTATTTTTTCTTCTTTATCCTCCCCCACCTCCTATCTATCGGGGACCGACCTTGGAAGAATGGCAGAAGCTGCTCGATACTGGTAGTTTAGCGGGACCCCGCGATCGCACTCCCACACGTCCTGAGGCAACCAATACAGAGATTGTTTACGGTCGCGTGGCTGGTGTGGCTCAAGGTTCCGAATGGCGAACAGAAGTCGTGGATCGTCCAGGGATGCGGGACCTCAGCATTCCCCAGCAGGGCAAGGCTTTTTCTTATCCTCTAAGTACCGTCCCAATGATCACGCTAGGTACGGGTCAAGTTCAGAGCGCTCCCCTACTGGTACGCTACGCCGATACAGCGTATCGCGCTCATGGAAACTATGGAGTTCGCTATAGCCTGACTTTGCCGCTACTCAACAATACCCCCGAACGTCAAACTGTAACTCTCACGATTCAGACGCCAATCAAACAAGAAAATCAGCGAGACGAACTACGCTTTCTGGAACCACCCGATCCGCAAGTCTTCTTCCGGGGTACTGTGCAAGTGAGCTACAAAGACGACCAAGGCATCCCCCAAACTCGCTACGTGCATCTAGTACAACGGCGTGGTCAGCAGGGGGAACCGCTAGTAACGCTGAATATGCCACCGGGCGATCGCCGATTGGTGAAGGTAGACTTTCTTTATCCTCCAGATTCACAACCACCTCAGGCTTTAACTGTTAAAACGTTAGAGCGATCGCCTTGATGTGTGAATTCTTGTTGTTGCTGATGAACCGTCTGAAGGACAAAAGAGCGATCGCTTTGTTGAAGATGTCCCTCCTTCCGAAAGATTCTTAATCTCCTCTACCAAAAGTACTTTTTTTGTAGGGTTACCTGTCATCCCCGCTTGCAACATTAGCCAATGGACACGACCTTATGAACGTACTAGGACATTACTGGCAACTGCTTGATCGCTTTGTTGAAATGCGTTCCCCGTGGTTAACCTTGATTGGTGAACATCTCCAGGATGAGCGCGGGCAGGTACTGGAGTACTGGCGAATTGAAAAAGCTGATTCCGCTGTCATCTTGCCCATTCTGAACGGGCACCTAATCTTGCCAACTCCTTGCTACCGCCCCGGAGTGGGGGAACCGACTCTGGACTTTCCCGGTGGGAGAGTAGCCCAAGGGCAAAGCCCCAGTGATGTCGTCAGGGGGATTCTCCAACGAGAACTCGGCGTTGCCTCTGAAGAAATCGCGCAAATCACTCCACTCAACACTCAAGGGTGGGCAGTAAACAGTTCCTTTTCCAACCAAAAACTTTATGGTTTTGTGGTTAATCTCCAGCCGACAGCTACACCACCAGCCAATCGGATTGCTGCCACTTATCCTATAACCCAACAGGGAATTCATACATTATTGCAAGACTTGAGTTGCCTGCAATGTCGAGCTGTGTTGATGGAATGGTGTACCCAAGAACTACTCTTACCCCAAGCAGTAGAAACACAACCGATATCATCTATAAGGTAGCCATAATTTTTTAAACCTGTGCTAACAACAGCTGATTTTCTAGTCTTTGCCCAGTGGGCAGGCATTCTTACCGTAGTCACTGGCGCGATTACCGTACTGGGTTTTATTTTCAAATGGGGCATCCGGTTTCGCTTAGTGGGGACGACAGGCTTTTTGGGCGTCGTGACAGGTGCTTTATTTACCCTCGGTCTTGTACCCTTTACCCGTACAGTGATTCCAGATGCCGTGCGGTTTTCTGTGGTTTACGACAATGGTGGACCTCAAACCGTCATTACGGTACCGTCCAGCATAACGGAATCTGCACTAGAGGCGACTCTCCGGCAAGCTGCTAGTGACTTGTTTTCCTACGGACGGATGGGTGCGGGGACAGATAACAAAATGACGATTCGGGCACGTACTATCATTCACCCGGAACCGGGTGTCTCTAAGCCGTTGTTCTTAGGTCAGGTGAAGCGATCGCTTGCCACCCGCATTGATGAAAAAATGGTGATTAATGTTTACTCAGAAAGTTTTGCCCAACTGCCCAAACCCCCATCCGAACCTGCAACTTAGTCGTGCTTAATTAATGAAATATCGAGGCTTACCTGCTTACAGGCAAGCCGAGTACACCACTGTACTACAGAAATATTTTGGAATTGACCTAGTGGGTTGATGTGATCGCTAATTTATAGTAGGGTGGTAAGCTTCTTAATCAGTAATTTCCTTTATCAGTGACGGTATCCGCACTCGACTTTTCGGCTACAGGCAAGATGAACCAAGCCCCTACTTCATTGCTTTCTCTAACTGTTGCACCCGCTCAGGTTTTGCGAGGTTTCCAGGCACTGGAACTTTCAAAAGAAGCGATCGCGCGTTTGGGACAACGTCCCTTAGTTGTGGGAGGAGAACGGACTCTAGCCACACAAGCCTCGCAACTACAACCTGTCCTGGAACAGCAGCAACTGAGTTATTCCTTAGCCTCCTATAGTCCTGATTGCAGCGAAGCCTCCCTCGCTTCACTACGACAAGCTGCCGCCTCCCATCAAGCTGATGTAATTATCGGCATCGGCGGCGGGAAAGCGTTAGACACCGCCAAACTTTTGGCGCATCAGTGCAAACTCCCCATTGTCACTATTCCTACCTCCGCTGCTACCTGTGCCGCGTGGACGGGTTTATCTAATATTTATTCCGATCAAGGGGCTTTCCTGTACGATGTTAGTCTCGACCGCTGCCCCGACTTACTGGTGTTGGATTACAATCTGATTCAGACAGCACCACAACGCACCTTGGTTGCCGGAATTGGCGATGCTTTGGCGAAGTGGTACGAAGCCTCTGTCAGTAGTGGCAGTTCTCCCTTTACCTTAATCATTGCCGCTGTTCAACAGGCAAGAATTTTGCGAGATATCCTGTTTCAAAAGTCTGCTGATGCCCTCAAAGAACCGGGGAGCGAGGCTTGGCGGGAAGTGGTTGATGCAACCGTCTTACTAGCCGGTGTAATTGGCGGATTGGGCGGTGCGCAATGTCGTACCGTTGCCGCTCATGCCGTTCATAATGGTTTGACGCACGTTGCCGCAGCCCATGATGCCTTGCATGGGGAGAAAGTCGCCTACGGTATTCTCGTACAATTGCGCCTCGAAGAAATGCTTCAGGGCAATCAACTGGCGGCGTCCGCACGGCAACAGCTACTGAAGTTTTACGCGGAAATTGGTTTACCCCAAACCCTGGATGACTTGAATTTGGGGAACATCACTTTGGCGGAATTGCGGCAATCGGCGGAAATTGCTTGTAACCCCAATTCCGATATCCACCGACTACCGTTTAAAGTTGTGCCGGAACAGCTAATGGCAGCGATGGTGTCCACCACAACTCCTGTGGAGGGAAGTCGCTCTCCAGTTAATTTGGCAACAGTTTCTCCGAATGAAGCAAAAGGTTAACAAATTTTTAACCGCAAAGACGTAAAGATAGAGATGGCATTAAATGCTTCTATCCTTCGAGTGATTTTTCTTTAAAAAATACTGCATTTCAATGAGTTTAGATTGGATTACCCCAGCAGAACGACTACAAGCACTTCCCCCTTACGTGTTTGCCCGTTTGGATGAATTGAAAGCCCGTGCCCGCGAACAAGGACTCGATTTAATTGACTTAGGGATGGGTAATCCCGATGGTTCAGCACCTCAACCCGTAATTGAAGCTGCCATCGCTGCGTTGCAAAATCCTGCTAATCACGGCTATCCCCCCTTTGAAGGCACGGCTAGTTTCCGCCATGCCATTACCAGTTGGTATCGCCGTCGCTATGATGTTGACCTCGATCCAGATAGTGAAGCCTTACCGTTATTAGGGTCCAAGGAAGGGTTGACTCATCTTGCCCTAGCTTATGTCAATCCGGGTGACTTGGTTTTAGTCCCCAGTCCTGCCTATCCCGCCCACTTCCGAGGTCCGCTGATTGCTGGGGGTAAGGTTCACAGCTTGACGTTGAAGCCGGAAAACGACTGGTTAATCGATTTAGGGGCAATTCCCGATGAAGTTGCCCGACAAGCAAAGCTTCTCTACTTCAACTATCCCAGTAATCCTACAGCAGCAACAGCTCCTCGCGAATTCTTCAAGGATATTGTGGCGTTTGCCCGGAAGCACGAAATCTTACTAGTTCATGACTTGTGCTACGCCGAACTCGCCTTTGATGGCTATCAGCCTACCAGCTTGCTAGAAATTCCTGGTGCTAAGGAAATTGGTGTCGAGTTCCATACCTTATCGAAAACCTACAATATGGCAGGCTGGCGCGTCGGCTTTGTTGTGGGCAATCGCCATGTTATTCAAGGGTTGCGGACGTTAAAAACCAATTTGGATTATGGCATTTTTGCAGCACTACAAACGGCTGCGGAAACGGCGTTACAGCTACCTGATGTCTATTTGCATGAGGTACAAAATCGTTATCGCCGTCGCCGGGATTTTCTGATTGAGGGGTTAGGAAAGCTAGGTTGGACTATTCCTAAAACCAAAGCCACGATGTATCTTTGGGTGCCTTGCACGGTAGGGATGACTTCAACCGAATTTGCCTTGAATGTCTTACAGCAGACAGGGGTTGTCGTAACGCCAGGGAATGCCTTTGGTAAGGCGGGTGAGGGGTACGTGCGGATTAGTTTGATTGCAGAATGCGATCGCCTCCAAGAAGTCATCAACCGCTTCAAACAAGCTAATATTCGTTATTCAGATGAAGCGCTTGTCTCCAGTTCAGATTGATGAGCGTACTCAATACGTTGGGAAATTGAATAACTCAGGAGAGCGCTGAAAGATGTGATCGCTCTCGCTCACACTTGAGCTAGAATCTGCTCGATCATACGGTTAGCTTGCGAGGCATAACCACCCCCGAACAAATTAAAGTGGTTCAGGATGTGGTAAAGATTGTAAAGTGTTTTCCGCGTCTTATAACCCTCATCCAAAGACCATTCCTCGTTGTACCCGCGATAAAAAGCAGCCGGGAAACCACCAAATAGTTCCGTCATAGCGATATCCACTTCGCGATCGCCTACATAGGTCGCCGGATCTAAAATCACGGGTTCTCCCGACGTAGTCACTGCCGCATTGCCGCCCCACAAGTCACCGTGTACCAAAGCAGGTTGAGGCTGATGAT
>JALYGX010000283.1 GCA_030776905.1 Cyanobacteriota bacterium
GTTCTCAGAGCCAATTCCGCCTTGGCGTTGGGTAGGTTTAGGATTAATTTCAGCAGGCTTGTTTCTTTGCCGCTGAAATCTTAGAGCGTGTTAGAAAAAGTACAAATTCAAGCGACTTTTTCTAACATGCTATGAACAGAAAAAGGCTAGAAAAAACTGCAATATGTATCCATTATCTATTTATCACGGAAAAGAAAAGACGGAGGTAATCAGTTTACAGTTCCGGTCTGTCGATAAATTTTCCATCGGGTAGCTGGCAGTTCAACTAAATAATAGGTGACAACGGATAATAAAGTTGACAAAAATAACGTTGCTGTCAATTTTTGGTAGAAGGCTTCAATTGGAATATTTGAAGTAAAAATAGGAATAATTTTTACCATAATTGGCATATGCCAAATGTACACTCCATAGGATAGATTTCCGAAAATTTCTAGAAGTCTTGTAGGATTTCTCAAGATAGCGGTAAATGATAATTTTTCATTTTTGTGAAAATCCTGATAATCAGAGGACTCGAAAGCAAAGATAAAGAAAGATGTGACCAGTGCCGTAAGTGGCTGCAAAATGAAAAAGGTTGTAGATGTCCTAACACCAGTAACAGGTCGTGGTAATCCTCGTAATTCTTGGAAATAATAATGATAGGCTGTGAATAAATACAGCAATAAAATTAGAGCGACGGCAATAATTTTTGGAGAAAACCTGGGAAATCTAAACGCTTTTTCAGGAGCTGCAATTACTGGTATGTGATGATTCTTATTTTTATACTTAAGCCACGGATTGACTAAAAAGCCATACAAAAATATATCACAATTCATAACTAGGGGTGAATACCAGTATTTGACTAGATATAATTCATCGTCATGAAGTTGAGTATAAAAAATAATCCAGACAGCAAGTCTTAAGATAAAAGCAACGAAAGTAACATATGTAAATGCTAATATAACTTGCCGTCGATTGAATAAACAACTTTTCAGAAAAGTATAAATAAAAGGAACAAAAATATAAAATTGTACCTCTATAGCAAGAGACCAGACAACGCCATTAACTGCCCCCGGCATAGAATAATTATAGGTAAATGTTAGGGTTCTAATTAAATATCCCCAATTCTCTATTTTTAAAATCTCTGGAGTAACAAATAAAGCTAAAATTAAAGTAGAAAAGTAATAAAGAGGAAAGATTCTGAGAATGCGATTACGAAAAAAGTTTAGGAGTCCGGAAGTGTTTATCGTGTAACGTTCAGAATAAAAGGCTTTACCCATTAGATAGCCGGACAGAACAAAAAAAATCCAAACCGCTACTTCCCCAGAACTAGATAATATCCACGTGAAATCATAAGTTTTATAAATAATTGAGCCTCGGGGAACAGCACAATGGTTTATTACTACCATGAAACACGCAAAACCCCGCAGAACTAGCAGTGCATCTAACCGATTATAAGTATCTTTTAACTGCTGTGGTTCTGAGTGTATTACTACTTGTTCCATGAAGTATTTATCACTTTGAATGAACTTAAATATTAGTGATAATAGTTTAAAGAATTTGATTTTGCAACCATTTCTTCCCTATACTGTCTACCACTATAAAGGGAGTTTTGTTCAGGAATTCAAGAATGTTTGAAGATTGATGTAGAAGTTTTGATTCAACATCTTAGTCTAGGCCTAGGCAGACTATAGCAAGGGTTAAGTTACGTTTAAAACTGAACCACAAACACTACAGCCTCTTAGCTCCTTAATCAGATAGTCTGTTCGCACCAACGAGCAATCAGTTCGGCAACCCGATGAGCTTGTTCGCTAGTCATCTGCGGGTACATTGGCAAGCTCAAAATCTCTTGGCATACTCTTTCAGTCTCTGGTAAGCCGCCACTGCCGATGCTCACCCGATCTTGGTAAGCGGGTTGGCGGTGAACGGGAACTGGATAGTGAATCAAAGTGCCAACGGAATTAGCTTTGAGGAATTCCTTAAGGCGATCGCGCTCTCTACTCTTCACAACATACTGATGGTAGGCAGAGTCTACATCAGGATGAGTTTGAGGCAAAATTAAGGGCGTGGCTGAAAGCACATCGTTGTAGATTTTAGCCAACTGCCGACGTTGAGCGTTCTCCTGATCGAGGTATTGCAGTTTAACGCGCAAAACTGCTGCTTGGATTTCATCCAACCGCGAGTTCATCCCAGCCAACTCGCTAATATATCGCTGCTGCCACCCATACTCGCGCAGCAAGCGCACCTTTTGAGCCAATTGGGAGTCATTCGTGACAACAGCGCCTCCATCACCCAAAGCTCCCAGGTTCTTAGTCGGGTAGAAGCTAAACGCCGCTAGGTCACCCCACGCGCCTGTCTTTCGACCTTGAATAGCTGCTCCATGAGATTGAGCGCAGTCTTCAATAACATAGAGGTCGTGACGCCTAGCAATATCCATAATCGCTGGCATTTCAGCAGGGTGTCCGTAGAGGTGGACAAGGATAATCGCTTTCAGGCGATTGCCTTGGTGTTGCGAGATTGCTTGTTCTAAACGATTTGGGTCTAGAGTAAACGTTTGCGGATCTATATCCACCAGTACGGGTGTTGCACCGACGAGTTCAATCGCGGCTACCGTTGCTACAACGGTATGAGATACCGTGATGACAGCATCACCGATGCCAACCCCACACGCCCGCAGAGCAATCTCTAAGGCGTCGGTACCGCTAGCTACCCCAATGGCATGACCCACACCTAAGTAGTGAGCAAATTCTTGTTCAAATGCAGCAACTTCTTGACCCAGGATGTACCACCCACTGTCCAATACCCGATGAATGGCTTGGTCGATTTCCTCTTTATGAACCAAGTAATTCGCTTTTGGGTCGGCAGGTGGCAAAAAGGATGAAGTGAGCAATGGTCTATCTCCTCACAGGTAATGGTGTAAATTTTCCCGATAATAGTCTAAGGTTCGGGCTAGCCCTTCTCGTAAAGGCACTTTTGGCTCCCAGCCCAGTACGGAACGGATGTGGCTGAAGTCAGCGTAGTAGTCGCCAATATCGATGGATTTGCGATCGCTGGGAAAGCTGCGAACCGCGTATTCGCCGTCTCCATTGACCTGAACCAGCAGTTCAGCCAAATCTTTCAGACCAATGGCGCACTCTCCTCCCAGATTAAAAATTTCACCGTTCGCGTCTTCGGAAGCCGCCGCTAACAGCATTGCCTCAACAGCATCGTCTACATAGGTAAAGTCGCGCAGTTGACCTCCATCCCACACCTCAAATGATTTGCCTGACAAGAGAATCCTTACCCAGATGCCTAAAAATGTCTGTCGGGTATCCTTTACCCGCATCCGGGGTCCGTAGGTATTGGTCAGGCGCAGGGCACAAGCAGGGATGCCATACACGTTGTTGTAGAGGATGTGATACCATTCCCCCGCCATCTTGTTGATGCCATTGACATCTACGGGACGCAGCAAATGCTTTTCGTCTACTGGCAAGTAATCAGGTTTGCCATAAATCTGGCGGGTGCTGGCAAAGACAATTTTTACATCAGGATTGTACTTTCGACAGACTTCCAGAATTGACAGTTGTGCCTTGCAGTTGATATCTAGGTCAGTGAAAGGCTCTTGCATCGAGTCCATATGGCTTGTCTGTCCTGCCAAGTTGAACAGGTAATCTTGTCCCTGAACTAAATAGCGCAAGCTGTATTCATCTCGGACATCCGAGATATTGACTTGAACTTTGTCTTTGATATCAGCGATGTTGAATAAGTTGCCGCCGTACTGGGGGTTGAGGCTATCGACCAGTAAGACTTCTGCACCCAGGTTTACTAGTTTGTCAGCGAGGTTAGAGCCGATGAAGCCTAGCCCACCCGTGATTAAAATTCGTTTGTCTTTAAAATGAGCAGAGTAACTGGTCATACAACTAACGATCGGGTTGTCAATTGTAGTCTGCCATCCAGAGCGATGTCTACTCCTGAGACCCGTCTGATACTGTTCTGGCAGCAAGAGAATCAATGAAGACAATTTTAGTAACAGGCGCGGCGGGGTTTATTGGGTTCCACCTATGTCAGCGATTACTACAGCGAGGCGATAAGGTAATTGGTCTTGACAACCTGAACGATTACTACGACGTATTCCTGAAACAAGATCGACTAGCGCATTTACAGCATTTGCCAGGTTTTAGTTTTCACAAACTAGACTTGGCAAATCAGGAAGACATATCCCAGCTCTTTACCGAGCAACGCTTTGATGGGGTAGTAAACTTAGCAGCTCAGGTGGGTGTCCGCTACTCCGTCAAGAATCCTCAAGCCTATATAAATAGTAATTTAGTCGGCTTTGTTAACGTTCTAGAAGGTTGTCGCCACTCAGGAGTTCAGCACCTAGTATTTGCTTCTTCTAGTTCTGTTTATGGTGCTAATACCAAACTCCCCTTTTCCGTTGGCGATAATGTAGACCACCCGCTCAGTATCTATGGGGCTAGTAAGAAAGCCAATGAATTAATGGCACATACCTATAGCCATTTATACGGTCTACCCACTACTGGATTACGCTTTTTCACAGTCTATGGCTCCTGGGGTCGTCCAGATATGGCACCGTTTCTATTCACCAAAGCCATTTTGGAAGGACAGCCAATTAATGTATTTAATTACGGGAAGATGCAACGGGATTTTACCTACATTGACGACATTGTAGAGGGTGTTGTTCGAGTCCTGGATAAAATCCCTGAGCCTAATCCAACTTGGTCAGGAGCATCGCCCGACCCTAGTAGTAGCAAGGCTCCCTACAAGCTTTACAACATCGGTAACAATCAACCCATTGAATTAATGCACTTCATTGAAGTGCTAGAAGACTGTCTTGGCAGGAAAGCTCAAAAGAATATGCTACCGCTACAACCCGGTGATGTCCTTGGCACGTATGCAGATGTGGACAATCTCGTCAAGGATGTAGGTTTTAAGCCTAATACTTCAATTGAGAAAGGCATGGAGTATTTTGTCGCCTGGTATCGGGACTACTACAAGGTGTGAGCGAAATCGACGATGTTACTGATTAGGAACTACAGCACATCAGCAAAAGCAGGTCGTAAACGCCGATAGCACCAAAGGCCGAGCCAAAACAATACCAAAGAAATAGCTGAAGCGACTCCCCATTCGCCCCAATGCTGGACTTCTCCCACTAATACCAAATCACGGTAAACTTCCGCGAAAGCTGCCATAGGATTCAACCAAAATACCCAATCCCGCCACGCCTGGGGAATCACCGAAGCGGGATAGACGATTGGTGTCAGATAGAACCAAAGATTCAAAATTACTCCTAACGTCTGGGGAATATCCCGCAAAAACACCGTAAACCCAGCCACTAAATACCCCAATCCCGCTGTCAACAGCAACTGTGGTAACCAAATTAGTGGCAGTAGCGCTAACGTAGTATGTAAAGTTTGAGACGACACGGCTACCAAGACGATCAATGCCATCAAGCCAAAGGTGCTCTCAATGAAGGTTGCTAAAATCGGCACTAATGGCAGCAAACCGAGGGGAAAGACCACTTTCTTGACTAAATTCGGTTGAGCCAGCACCGAGCCAGCTGCTTGCACTAGTCCTCCGGTAAAGGCAATCCAGGGAAGCAATCCAGCGAACAACCACAAACCAAATGTGGCATCATTGGCAGGCAACCCCTTCAGTGTCAATTTCACATTCAGCACGATCGAGAACACGTAAGTGTAAATTAGCAACTGCGACAGTTGATTCAGCAAGGGCCACAAGTTGCCCAGCACCGAACCCTTATACCGTGCCTCCAAGTCTCGTCGTACCAGCGTCCGCAGCAAGTCAAACTTCGCCCACCCTTTCTCGCTCACGGGAAGATAGCGCTTTATCCGGCTGACCTTGCGCACAAATAATTGTATCTCTTTGACTAACACTTGTTTCCTCGCTCACAACCACCACACCGAACCACTTTTCCCTTATGAAGCTGGGTCAAATTTGAGAGTTCCCGTTGCATTGCTTCCCAGAGTGTATTTAGGGATACGTTACTTAATACTAAATTTTAAAGAGGATAGCTTGGCGATCGCTTCTGTCTCCCCTAGTTGCGAGTAGGTGCGATCGCTAAACTTAGATCGCTCTGAAAAAATCCATAGAGAGTCCCTGATTCCGGTACACTGTGGAATGATTCATCCTATCGGACACAGTAATGGAGATCGGGCAAAAAGTAAAAGTCTACCGCCTCAGAGACAGGGTATCTATAGCTGTTATCAGTAAACTGGGGAAAGTCGGCACTATCAAAGACTTCAGAATGACTGATGGTAGTGGTGTCGGCGTTGTTGTGCAGTTTGAAGACAACTCTTCAACCTGGTTTTTTGAAGACGAATTGAAACCCGCAGAAAATTAACAATGGCCCTGATACTTACCTTCTTGGGCAAAGGCGGCACAGGTCGCAGTACTATAGCGATCGCTGCTGCCAAACAATTATCTAGCCTCGGTCAACGAGTGCTACTGGTAGGACAAGACCCAACACCTGCCTTCGGATTGCTCTTGGGGGCGTCCACTAGTTCAAATCCTCAGGAAATTGGCGCTAACCTCGAAGTCGTTCAGCTACAGACTACAGTACTGCTAGAACAAAGCTGGGAAGAGGTCAAAAAACTAGAAGTGCAGTATTTGCGATCGCCCATCCTGACAACCGTCTACGGTCAAGAACTAGGCGTTTTACCGGGAATGGATACTGCCCTAGCGCTGAACGCAATTCGCGAGTATGAAAATAGCCGTAAGTATGATGTCATCATCTACGATGGCAACGGTGACCAAAGTACCCTGAGAATGCTGGGGATGCCAGAGGTTTTGAGCTGGTACATCCGTCGCTTCCGCAAAGTCGTGGAAGATTCCGATGTTTGGAAATCCGTATCGCCCTTCATTCAACCCATTACCAGCACTATCCTCAACGTGTCGTGGAGTGGGGATAACTTTGCTAAAGAACCCACCAACCAGGCTAACAATCTTCTGGAGCAGGGTAAAGCCGCCCTCGCTGACCCGAACCGCATTGCTGCCTACTTGGTGACAACTGAGGACTCAGTAGCGATCGCAACTGCCAAATACCTCTGGGGCAGCGCCCAACAAGTGGGACTGACTGTAGGGGGCACCCTACTTAACCAGACACCGCTCAGTGATGCTCTGATGACAGAATTTGCTCCCCTGCCGCTGAGTAGCATACCATCCCTCCTTGGCGCTGACTGGCAACCTCTAATGGACTCCCTGCCCAATTTCAAACAAGCGTCCCTTGCCCCCAGACCCATTACCATCGACATTCCCGCCCGCGAGGTGCGTTTGTTCTTGCCCGGTTTCGACAAAAAGCAGGTCAAACTTACGCAATCCGGTCCCGAAGTCACCATTGAAGCAGGTGACCAGCGACGCAATATCCTGTTGCCTCCTGCCTTGAGCGGTCAATCTGTTAAAGGTGCTAAATTCCAAAATAGTTATCTGACGATATCGCTTTAGTTGGTCATCGATCATTGGTCATTGGTCATCAGTCATTGGTCATTGGTCATTGGTCAAACCACTAACAACCGACAACTGACAAAGGACTAATGACAAAGGACAACTCAGCCGAACGCAGCGCCAAAACCCGGCAGTTGCTGGGCATGAAAGGTGCAGCCCCTGGTGAAACCTCGATTTGGAAAATTCGCCTCCAGCTAATGAAGCCGATTACCTGGATTCCCTTGATTTGGGGGGTTGTCTGCGGTGCGGCTTCTTCTGGTGGGTACAACTGGACGCTGGAAGATGTTCTGAAGGCAGCAACTTGTATGTTGCTGTCGGGTCCCCTGATGGTGGGTTATACCCAAACTGTAAATGACTTCTACGATCGCGAAATCGACGCCATCAACGAACCTTACCGACCTATTCCTTCGGGTGCTATTTCTGTCCCCCAAGTCGTCACGCAGATTCTGGTTCTGTTGGTTGCGGGTATCGGTTTAGCTTACATCCTAGACCGTTGGGTAGGGCATGAATTTCCTACCATTACCTGTATAGCCATCGGTGGGGCATTCCTGGCTTACATCTACTCTGCCCCACCCCTGAAGTTGAAAAAGAATGGCTGGTTGGGTAACTATGCTCTCGGTGCTAGTTACATTGCTCTTCCTTGGTGGACGGGTCATGCGTTGTTTGGTGACCTTAATTGGACGATTGTAGTTCTTACCCTGTTCTATAGTTTGGCTGGGTTGGGAATTGCTGTAGTGAATGACTTCAAGAGTGTGGAAGGCGATAGCCAATTGGGTCTAAAATCACTACCCGTAATGTTTGGTCTTGGCGCGGCAGCATGGATTTGCGTGTTGATGATTGATGTGTTTCAAGCTGGAATTGCTGGATACCTAATCAGCATCCACCAGAATCTCTACGCGGCAATTCTGCTGCTGTTGATCATCCCCCAAATTACCTTCCAGGATATGTACTTCCTACGTAATCCCTTAGAAAATGACGTAAAGTACCAAGCTAGCGCTCAACCTTTTTTGGTTCTGGGGATGTTGGTTGCGGGTTTAGCTTTAGGTCATGCGGGGATTTGAAGATGCCTTTGATCAGTTGTGACTGATTAGCGATCGCGTCCTTGTCTTGGTCAGTAACGATATAGATACCCTTGTCCTTGTTCATGACATCGTCGCCCTAGCTTTTGTGCTGCCTGTGTTTTGTGCATCAGTCTGATTGAAAAGAAATGAAAACACAGCTTGACA
>JALYGX010000284.1 GCA_030776905.1 Cyanobacteriota bacterium
GTGATGACTACATTCGTGCAGATAAACATCTTCACTCCGAATTTTTGCGCTTGGGAGATCAAACTGCTCGTCCCTTGACGAATTTCGTCACAGGTGCGGATAAGGAGGGCTACCACTTAGTAGGTGCGAAATGGAAGATGCAAGGAACTATGTTTCTGGTGAACGAACACAATCACATCGACGCACGGTCTATACGTTGGGTCGATATCCGTAAGGCAAAGCCAGGTGATCGCGCTATCCATGATCGCAATCAAGTTCTAGACAGTGCTAGAGGGATTGAAGCAGGGCATATTTTCCAGCTAGGCACGAAATATTCTAAGGCAATGGGTGCAACCTACACCAGCGAGTCAGGGGAAGAATTGCCTCTATATATGGGTTGTTATGGTGTTGGTGTGTCCAGGATGGCACAGGCAGCAGTAGAGCAGTCTTATGACAAAGATGGAATAATCTGGCCTGTTGCGATCGCACCTTACCATGCAATCATCTGCGTTCCCAATGTGGGAGATGCCGCACAAATGGAAGTGGCAGAGAAACTTTATACCCAACTCAATCAAGCGGGGATAGAAACCTTATTTGATGACCGCAACGAACGCGCGGGTGTTAAGTTCAAAGATGCAGACTTAATTGGCATTCCTTACCGAATTGTAACGGGGCGATCGCTTAAAGATGGCAAAGTAGAAGTAGTTGAACGCGCTACGAAAAAGGCAGAAGAAATTGCTATTGATCAGCTTTTTCCGACTTTGAAGCAGTGGATTGATACAGCTTTGAAATAAGGCAATGCTACTTAATTAAAAGGTCTACACTCTCAGGACTTTGCAGCTTGTGACCTTCCTGCAAAGTCTTGTCCATCAACTTGGCAACTAGCAAAATAAACGTGACTCCAATTCTCGTCAGCGCTCACGCTGACACTTCTAAGCTGAACAAATCTCGACCTTTACACATTTGCTGAGTAGGGCATCAACCTAGAAAGCTACCAACTGAGGGCTTACGGATTGAGCTAGAACCTTGCTGTCACCTCAATCAAAACATTGACCCTTAATCTTACGGAATTTCGCCAACTCCTAATGTATATGAAGGAACTATCTCCTCATTGAAGTCGCACGAATGAAAAGATTTCCTCTCATATTAGGATGTTTAGGGCTGATTGGCATGAGCGCAAGCAATCTGGCTTTTATGCTTCCTGCTTTTGCCGCCTCTAATCCACTTGCTTCCTGTCCAATTACTAAAAGCGTTTACACTGCCATTGGCAAACGCGACTACAAAGTTACCTTTGGAAAACCTCCAGCCAACTCAAGACCAGACCAACAAGCCACAGCAACCTTGCAACATCCCAAACGAGGAAATCTAGGAACCTTTGCTCTCGAACAGGGGAATGGCTATGGCACACTTTATATTACAGAGCAGCAAACGAGCAACCCAACCCAAAACACAAAGCGTGGATTTACACTCTTGTTTTTCGATTCATCTTTAAGAGAAGTCAAAAGTCTCTCACTCGCTCCCACCTATATGCACATTGCCGGCTTAGGTGCTTCCGACTATATGCAACCGAATTCGCAACAGAATGGTAGCCGAGACTACCCGCTTGGCGATGTGATGTGGCAACTGTCGAGCTGTCGGAAATAATAGACCTCTTGCCAACGCCGATTAAAGGGAGCCAGAGAGAGCTGTTGATGGATTGTTGCTCTTGTCAATAGCTCCCAAATAAGAGAAAAATCAGGGTAACTACTTATCAGACTGGAAATGTTGCCGCCAATGCTTCTTTCAGGTGTTGGTGCGTTTGGCAACCCCCTTGTTGAGAGTGGTGCAACTCAGTTAATGCCAAAATCTATTTATGAATCTAAAGGTTCGACACCAACCTGATGCTGATTTAAATCAGGCAATTGTAACCGAAGTTTTGCGGCAAGAACCCATTGAGCGTATTGTAAAGCTACTCATCTGATTCAGGTTAACAACGTCCTGCACCAGACTATTTAACTAAATAACTCAATGGAATTTATAACCATCCTCCTATCTGCCTTACTTGCCGTTCTTTCCCCAGTGAACTTAGTCGCTGACAAAGTTACCGAAGGGGCAGTCCGTTCTCGACTGAATCGAGTAGAGCAGCTTAAAGTCCGCATTGACAATGCTCCCACCTACCAGCTTTTGCAAGGAAAGGTAGAGCGAGTAAGGCTTGCGGGTCGGGGGTTATGGTTGACGCCGGATATTCGGGTTGACGCCCTAGAATTAGAAACTGACCCGCTTAACGTCGATTTACAACGGCTCCGGCAGGGCAGTCAAAGGTCGCCAAGGGCGGCGCTACGACAACCCGTGCAAGCTGGGATGCGTTTGGTTTTAACCCAGTCAGATCTCAATAAGGCTTTACAGTCACCAGCCGTCGCGGCTCGATTAAGAATTGTAGGAAGTCGCATTTTGGGTGGTTCCCCGGAGCGTTATGAATTTCTCAACCCACAGGTAGAGTTACTGGGTAGCAATCGCCTCCGTTTTCAGATGGAAGTGCGAGAAAAGGATGCCGAGCCGTTGGTTATCATGGTGGAGTCAGGGCTAGGTATCATCGCAGGGCAACGATTACAACTAATTGAGCCGAGCGTTGCGATTAATGGAAAACCACTTTCGCCTCCCCTAGTTTCAGCCCTCACTAGAGGGGTAAGCAACAGTGTCAATCTACGCACGTTGGAAGAGGGAGGCATCACGGCACGATTTCTACAATTTAAGGTAGACAAGGGTGAGTTAGAAGTTGCAGCGTTTGTGCGAGTTGATACCTCCAAGCAAGCGTCTGCATCGAGTACAGGGACTACTAGTCAGTGAACGTATTCAGTTCAAACATGGTATACGCTAAGTCTCACAGCCATCCTCTCTAATTTTCAAGGAGGTTCTTGATATGCAAGACCAACAACAAGTTCGTCGTATTCCTCTCGGCCTCGTTGCGGCTGTTTCTGCCGCTGTGTTAACGGCGGGAGGAGGTGCAACCTGGTTAGTGTGGAATTCCATCACGTCTTCCACAAAAACGCCAGCACCAACAGCCGTGTCACCGTCTCCCAAGCCGATTCAGCCAGCAGTGGAGGAAAAAGCTGAAGTTTATTGGCTAAATAATGTCAATAACAAAATTGAGGTCGTTCCCAGTACGATAGCTGTCAAGGATGCTGACAAACCTAGTGAAATTTTAGAAGGTGCTATCAAGAGCTTATTAATTGGTCCAGTTGACAAGGCTTTCGCGACTACGATTCCCAAAGGAACGAAGCTGAGAAAGGTTGCCTTAGAAGCTGACGGAGTTCATGTAGATTTGTCTAAACAATTTACTATGGGTGGCGGTAGCGCCTCAATGACAGGCCGTGTAGCGCAAGTTTTATACACGGCTACCAGTTTAGATCCAGCGGCGAAGGTATGGATTGAGGTCGAAGGAAAACCGCTGAATGTTTTGGGAGGTGAGGGCTTAGAACTAGAACAGCCTTTGACTCGCGAAAACTTTAGGAAAAACTTTGCCCTATAAAGTTTGAGAAGAGCTAATCCGCTTTAGTCTTTGTTCGCTAAACTGAAGTCACGGAAATGGCGGGCTTGCTCCTCAATTCTGGTGGCAAGGCGATCGCAAACTAAATTACACAGCTCAAAAATCAGCTCATCTTCTACTTTGTAATAGGCAGAGGTTCCTTCAGAACGGCGACTGAGTATACCCGCTTGTAGCATCACTTTCAAGTGTTTTGATACATTTGCCTGACTCGTTGCCGTAGACTCTACTAACTCTTGTACACATTTCTCTCCTTCGCGTAGCAAATTTAAAATTCGCAAACGCATCGGTTCACTCAAGATACTGAAATACTCAGAAACTTGTTGTACTACCTCTTGTGGTACAGTGTTTACTGTTGGCATCGGTATCCCCCAAGATAAGTGATCCCCAAATTTTACCAGCTCTTGTTGGTCTTTAGTCTATTGATGACAATATAGTAATCCTTATCCTGGATTAATCCGCATCAAAGGTTGACCGTACTCTATAGGGTCGCCGTTCGCCACTAAGATTTCCATAACTTGTCCGGACACCTCTGCCTCAATTTCATTCATCAGCTTCATTGCTTCGATGATGCAGACCGTTTGACCCGTGCGAATGCGATCGCCTACTTCCACAAAAGCCGCTTCGTCAGGTCCTGGTGCCCGGTAAAACGTTCCTACCATCGGTGACTTAACGTCTTCCCATTTTGAGTCTACCGCTGGGATTGCCGCTGCTGAGGGCACGGCTACTGTTTCTCTGGGTACTACCTCTGGTGCAGGAACAGGTACAGTTGGCACGGCTGCCGACTCGGTGGGTGTTGCTACAAATCCTGAAGCCGCGATATTGCCAGGACTGCCCAGAGTTGGGTCGATAGCAGGTATTGTGCGAATGCCTTTACGCACCGTCAGTTCAAAGTCAGCGCTTTTTAAGGTCAATTCGGCGATATCCGTTAAAGCGATCGCGGCTAGCAGTTCGCGGAGTTGGTTGAAATCTAATGGCACAATTAGTTAGGGGCTAGGGGCTAGGGGCTAGAGATTAGGGGATAAAGGAGAGTTTTGAGTTTTGTCTGGGCGGTGCCTCTTCACGCTTTGCTCTGGGTGTCCGCCCTGAGTTTTGAATCAAAACAAATTATCACCCTCCACACGCCACACTCCACCCAATGCTTCATAGGAAAGTTAAAAAAGTTTATTCACGACCCATGTAGGAATCGTTACGGGTGTCGATTTTAATGCGTTCTCCTATCGAAATAAACAGAGGCACCATAACTTGAGCGCCTGTTGAAACAATGGCAGGTTTCGTACCCCCAGTTGCGGTATCGCCTTTGACACCTGGATCGGTAGCCGTGACTTCCAATACCACAGAGTTTGGCAGTTCCACTTCCAGAACTTGGTCGCCCCAAGTGACCACGTTGACTTCCATCCCATCATTGAGATACTTAACGCGATCGCCAATTTGGGAGGTACTCAGACGGCTTTCCTCATAGGTTTCCATATCCATGAAGACAAACTGGTCTCCTTCTTTATAGGTATGCTGCATCGTGCGCTTCTCCAGGTTTGCTTGGGGCACCGTTTCCCCAGCCCGGAAGGTTTTCTCAACAACATTCCCAGTCTGCGCATTTTTCAGCTTTGTCCGAACAAAGGCAGAACCCTTTCCAGGCTTAACGTGGAGAAACTCCACCACCCGCCATACAGACCCATCTAACTCAATCGTGACACCGGTGCGAAAGTCGTTACTAGAAATCATGAACCTGTTTTAAAGGGCACAACAAGACGCTCGATAGACTGGCTAGCGCGGGACTACGCCCAGTGCGAAGATAGCTATCGGCAATTTATTTTACCGCTGTTGAGGAACATACCCATACTCTAAAGAGAGAGAGCATTACAGAACTTTGCTTTTGATCGGCTACCAATGGCGGAGACGATGGAGACAGAACGGTAGCGCTTCAAATGAAAACACTATAAGTGCTGGCGACGAGCCGTCATATGGCAAGATGAAAAATAAGTTCTTAGGCTGTGGATGAGCCTTACTCCTACGAGTGCAAGACCTTCACGATCTTCGCACCCAACAAAGAATGAAAGCTCTCTTCCCGTACTCAGCACGCGCAAAGCGCCGCTACCCTAACAGCACTTTTAACAGAGATCCCGATGCGCCTCAGGACAAGCGCTTAATAACAATCTTTCCCCATCCTCCCATCTACTTTCGAGACAGCTTTGGTGATATGTTTATGCGACCTTCAAAAATTTCTTGGCTCGGTTGGTACGAACGCTTGGTGAAGACCAGCCTCTTAGCGCTGCTCTTAGCCACGCTCTCAATCGGTCTTAGCGGAGCTTGGTGGGATGCTGGTAACGACAAGCCCGCCCGCGAAAGTCGATTACCCGTGGGTAATGCAATCACAGATAGTAAAGCACTATTACGGTATGCACTCCCAATTGAGAATAAGCCAGTACGAGATATTCAAGCCAGTCTTGAAGATATTGCTAACCAACTGCGAGGTAAACGCTGGAGTCCGATCAGCAGGGACGTTACCAAAGCGGCTGTGATTATAAGCGATCGCGCTGATAAAATACTTGCCGACATCCCAGACGATAGGAAACCGCAAGCCGAAGCCCTAGTGAGCGAGATGAACAAGGGCATTGCCTCAATCCGAGACGCCGTTGAAGCCAAGGATAAGGAAAACACCTGGCTGGAGCGAAACAAACTCCTCGATCAAGTGAGCGAACTAGAAGAGTTGATGGTGACAGACTTTCCTTTTGAGGTGCCCTCAGAGTACAGCAACTTACCTCAACTCAAGGGTCGAGCTAAGGTAGAGATGACCACAGACAAAGGCAACTTAACGGTCGTGGTAGATGGCTACAGTGCCCCTGTTACCGCTGGAAATTTTGTCGATTTGGTTCAACGGGGTTTCTATAACGGTCTGGAATTCATCCGGGCGGAAGAATCTTACGTGCTACAAATTGGTGACCCCCCAGGTCCAGAAGAAGGTTTTATTGACCCAAACACAGGTAAATACCGCGCCATCCCCCTAGAAGTGTTAGTCAGAGGTGACTCAGAGCCGATTTATGGCATTACCTTAGAAGATGCTGGTCGTTACCGTGACGAGCCAGTGCTTCCCTTCTCTGCCTATGGTGCCGTGGCTATGGCACGTCCCGGACTTGACCCGGATGGCGGCTCTTCTCAGTTCTTTTTCTTCTTGTTTGAACCCGAATTGACCCCAGCAGGGCGCAACTTGTTAGATGGACGTTATGCAGTCTTTGGCTATTTAGTAGATGGCAAAGACGTACTAGAAAAGCTCAAAGAGGGCGACGTAATTCAGTCAGCGAGAGTTGTTGAAGGAGCGGAGAATTTAGTCGAGCCGCAAGTCGCTTATGGGGGTTAGGGGTGAGAAGTAGTTATTGGTTATTTGTCCTTTGTCTGGCTAATGACCAACAACTAATGACTAATGACCAATAACTCATGACTCGCAAAGCGCCTAACGGATATGCCAATTATTGACTTACTACTGGTAATCACACTCGCTCTACTGGCAGTCGTCTTACTGCGCGGACGCACTCAGAATCCGCAGCAGCAATTGGAGACGGCTTTCAATCGGCAGCAGTTGGATGATGCCTTCTACGAGCTACTGGAAGAGCAAAACAGTTGTATTTCTTTAATTCAGCTAACGGCAGCCGCAAGGGTGGACGTGCAGCAGGCGCGGCAATATTTGGAGCGGCAAGTGCAGATGTTTGCCGCTGTTCCTGAAGTGGATGCCGATGGGGATACGTTCTATCGTTTCCCCAAGCTGCGTCGCCGTCCTGCTGCTGATAAATCGGCATGAGCGATAAAGTATCCCTACGAGTTGGAGATATTGGGGAACAGGGGCTTCTGGAACGCTTGCAGCGCTTTTGTCCGGCAGATATCGTGGGCGATGATGCGGCTGTAATCCCTAGTCCAGAGGTGGGTCGATCGCTAGTGGTGACGACAGATGTTTTGGTAGATGGAGTGCATTTTAGCGATCGCACTACCTCCCCTGAAGATGCGGGTTGGCGTGCTGCTGCGGCTAACTTATCGGACTTAGCCGCAATGGGAGCATCCCCCCTAGGAATTACTGTAGGTCTAGCTATTACTGGCGATGTCCCCATTATCTGGGTCGAGCAACTGTATCAGGGCATCACGGATTGCTTAAAACAGTACAATACGGTGATTGTTGGTGGTGATGTGGTGCGATCGCCCGTTATAAGCCTCTCTATCACTGCCTTTGGTCAAGTCTCCCCTAATCGCGTCCTCCGGCGGTCAGCGGCTAAAGTGGGGGATGCAATTGTTGTTACTGGTATTCATGGTGCCTCACGAGCGGGGCTAGAATTACTGCTCAACCCTGGATTTGGGGAAAATCTAAGTGCTGATGAGCGATCGCTTTTAACCCAAGCTCACCAGCGCCCCAAACCTAGACTAGATGTCTTGCCGATTCTCTGGGAAATTTTAGATTGCCAATCCTCCATCTCACCTCCCTTAGCTTCCCCTGAGCAAGGGGGGGAAGACCGATTTCCCCTTCAAGTGGCAGGAATGGATAGCAGCGATGGTCTAGCCGACGCCATTCTACAACTGTGTCGTGCTAGTGGCGTTGGGGCAAGAATTGAACGAGCCAGGATTCCTCAACCACCTGTCTTCAGCCAGTTAGTATCTTCACAACAAGCTTTAGATTGGGCATTATACGGCGGGGAAGACTTTGAACTTGTGCTGTGCTTGCCTCCAGAACCTGCTGAGGCATTGGTAGAACAGCTAGGCACAGGAGCAGCCGTTGTCGGCAACATCACGACTGGCAACGAGGTTTGGCTAACAGACAGCACTGGTGCTTATGCTGATGAAGTGCTGACACTCAGCCGAGGATTTCAGCATTTTTGAAATTATCCCTCCTAGTGTCACTATAAAAGGCGATCGCCAACGGCAGAAATCCTGAGCCAGCTAAGATACAAATAAATGCCGCCTACAGTGTCGTCATGGTAAACTACAACCCACTGCAAAGCCTGCCCTCTAGTGAGGAACTGCCCGATTCTGATGACACCCCAGTGGATCACGAACTGCAAACTATAGTCCCAACGTTGCTGAGGGTAATTTTAAATTGGCTCTGGGGCGATCGCTTGGACTGGTTTTTTGGTGTCAATATGGGCGTTTACCATACAACTGGGAAGAATCCGAGAGTGCCAATTGTTCCGGATGGCTTTCTCAGTTTAGGAGTAGAGCGGCTCAAAAATGGGAAGTTACGACCAAGTTACGTTGTCTGGGAAGAAAACAACGTTGTCCCGATTTTGGTATTAGAAGTCGTTTCCAAAACCTATGGTGGAGAATACGACGAGAAAATAACGGATTATGCCAAATTAGGGGTGCTTTACTATGTTATTTACAATCCTGACTACTGGCGTCGCGATCGGCATGACCCTTTTGAGGTTTATCGTTTAGTCGATGGGGCATATCAGCGTCAAGCGGGGGAACCTGTCTGGATGCCGGAGATTGGTTTGGGAATCGGGCGTGAGATTGGGACTTACGATAGGTGTCGGCGGGAGTGGTTGTACTGGTATAACTCCGAAGGTGCTAGATTTTCTACGCCTGATGAGGTGGCACAGCAGGAACGGCAAAGAACACAGCGGCTAGCAGAGCGGTTACGAGAAATGGGTATTGACCCAGAGAATTTATAGTAACTGGAAATTACTCTTTTTCTGATAGAGGCGATCGCATTGATAAACCTGTAGGGGCGTTAGCGAGGAACGAGCGTCAGCATTTGGGCGATAATCTCTCTTACAGCACCAAAATCTTGCTATCCAAATGCTTCGCCCTGCCGCCTGTTGTAACCCACATAAAGGGCGAAGCATTCAGATACAAAAATCCGGGTAAAATTCCTTAACTTATCGGCTGAATGCTTCGCCCCTACATGCACCATATTCTTGAGCGCACAGATGGTCTATCCTCGGTTCTCTGCCATCTGTTGCACTCTGGCGATCGCTTCCCTCACTGTCTCAGCATCGGGGGATTGAATGCGCTGCAATATCTCTAGGGATTGCTGCAAATAATTCAGTGCTGTTTCAAAGTCTCCTTTCCCGTCTGCTAACAACTGCCCCAGCATTGCTAATGTCGCTGCCTTGCCTTGGGCATCACCGATACGTTCTTTGATTTCCAAGGATTGCTGATAAAGTGCGATCGCATCTTCGATTTGTCCAGAGTTGGCTTTGAGTGTCGCCAGTTCGTGCAATGTTGCTGCCTTGCCTTGGTCATCGCCGAGGCTTTCAAAAAGTACCAGGGATTCCTGATAGAGGGTGATTGCTTCTTCGACTTTGCCCTGGGCAGCTTTGCACATTCCCAAGCAGTGTAACGC
>JALYGX010000285.1 GCA_030776905.1 Cyanobacteriota bacterium
AGCTAGACCCAGTGGAACTGAGACTTAAAAATGAGACCAAGGAACACCAGCGGAAGGGACTGCCGTTCTCAGCCAAGCATTTTGCAGATTGCTTGAGAGTGGGTGCAGAACGGTTCGGCTGGAAGGATAGGAAAATGCAGACGCGATCGCTGACCCGCGATGGTAAACTCATTGGCTGGGGAATGGCTGCTGCAACATTCCCTGGTCTACGAAGCAAAGCGTCTGTCAAGGTACGGCTGTTGCCGGACGGTACAGCCCATGTCCTCACTGCTGGAAATGACATGGGTACGGGTGCGTATACGATGGTGGCAGCTACAGCAGCAGAGGCCCTGGGAGTGCCTGTCGAAAAGGTACGGGTGGAGATGGGCGACTCGCTGCTACCCGATGGCGGACTGGCGGGAGGTTCCATGATGACCGCGTCCCTAGCTCCAGCCGTGATGCAAGCCTGTCAGGACGTGCTCAAAGCCGCCAACTGTACGACCGCATCGGATGCCTGTTCAGCCCTGCGTCAATCTGGGCGTGCGGCGTTTGAGGCGACAGCTTCCTCTGCGCCCGGTGAGGAGGGGAAGAAATGGGCGTTTCAGTCCTGGGGTGCTCACTTCTGTGAAGTCGCTATAGATGAAGAAATTGGACGCTTGCGGGTAACGCGCTGGGTGTCGGTGATGGACATCGGGCGAGTGATGAATGCCAAGACTGCTGCGAGTCAGGTGCGTGGCGGCGTAATCATGGGGATTGGGCAAGCCCTGATGGAAGAAAGCCATCTTGACCCGAATATCGGCTATCCCGTGGTCTATGACCTCGCCACCTACCACTTCCCAGCCCACGCAGACATTCCGCGCATTGAGGTGGCGTTCGTCGGCGAACCCGATCTGAACTTTAACCCTGTGGGCGCACGCGGTGTCGGGGAGGTTGGCATCACGGGGGTTTCGGCAGCAGTTGCCAATGCTGTTTACCACGCAACGGGTACGCGTCTGCGTAGTCTGCCACTGACACCAGATAAGTTGATTGGTTGAAGTTGGGGACACCCGATTATAGACTGCGGTTTAGCATGACAAATCAGCGTGTTAGACCGCATGCGATCGGCATAATAAACAGTTATCTCGCTATCCTAAACTGAGTACAAGTCGCGAGTACATATACTTGCTCAAAGAGGGCATGATGGACAACAGTATCCTCAAAGCGTTTCTTGCACGTTGCAGTAGGCATACTTTCGCCTCTTTTGTACTTGAACTCTTTTCCGCTGATGGTCAAGCAGAAGGACACGAGGGATTTCATCCTCTTACAGAAGCAGGAGAAGACATTTTCTACCAACCACTCCTAGACTCTTACGGGGGTTCGATTCACCGAGTCTATTTGCTGCACTTTGCACCTCTGGAGCTTTTTCATCCATCGCACACTTTGACAATGCATGATCCAGTTCTCGTGCGGCGGCTTGTAAGAGTGAGGAATATTTACAAAGGCAAAATCGGATATTGGGGCATGGTTTCTCCGTATTTGAAAAAAGATGAGGCACTTCGAGCTGTTGGCTTTGTTACCAACTTATTTGGTCTGGAAGCAGACGTATATCAAGAACTGCTAATCCCGGCATACCAACGATTGAAACGCTATTGCGGTCTTAAAAAACCTCCGGTGCTTGTGGGTAGCTGTGACTCGTTTCTCGAACGGGTTCCCGACAAAACTCAACGAGTATTTAAGAACTTTATCCAGAACTACAGTGATGGTCTGGCAATCACCATTACAGAAGAAGGTGCTAGTGTTAATAGCTTTGTCAGTGAGCGAAATCTTACAGGTGGCGTCTTTTCGGAGACAAAGTTTCCTTATGAACCAGTTTTTATAGGATTAGCCCTCCGACAACAAGCAGTGCTTGCAAAGTTTGAGTCGCTCATAAATTCACACGCTTCAGAATCCATCTTGGAAGAATTTATCGTGGCTCATTACAAAGATATTTTCGGCACTAAGTTTGATCGCGTCGAGACTCAACTTTGGCTTCGCTTTCCAGAACTGGATATTGCAGATCGAAATCGCAGGCTTGATGTGTTCCTGCGAAATAGTGTAGTTAACGACTGGGAACTATTTGAAGTAAAACGACCTATCTCCATGACTAGTAAGTATCGAGACGCACCAGTAATCGCTAGAGAGGTCTCGAATGCTATTCACCAAATCAGAAACTATGCTCGAATTCTTTCTCAAGATAAAGTCAAGAGGCATTTTGCAAAGGAAGGAATTGAGTATTACGAGCCAAGCCTCAACGTTGTCATTGGAAGAACTCCACAAATTCCGCATGACCAATGGCGATGGTTGAGATCAAGCAATGAGGAGCGCGTCAAGATAATCACCTTCGATGATTTGTTGAGCGAAATGCGATATCGCCTTGAAGATCGTTATGCTGTCTTGGTGGAGGCAGAGCATATGGGAAATCCGTTGTCAAAGCAATGAAAGAGTTACAAAATAACCTCAAAGCGTTTGAGCAAACTAAGAACTCTGGTCAATGTGCTGCGACACTTCGATTACCGTAGAAGTGGAGGTGTAAAGCAATGTCTCGAAAAGACCGCTTTCATGAAGCAGTTAAGCACGCCTTGGAGAAAGATGGGTGGACAATTACCCACGATCCCCTGCCGCTGAATATCGGCACACTCAGACTAGAAGTGGATTTGGGGGCAGAAAAGCTCATTGCTGCCCAAAAAGACAACCAGAAAATAGCTGTAGAAGTCAAAAGCTTTCTCCGAGCTTCAAAAATTACTGATTTCTACCAGGCATTTGGACAATTTTTCCCCTACAAGGTAGCCCTACAAAGGCTCGAACCCGATCGAACGATTTACTTAGCTGTTCCAGACTCCGTCTATGAAGAACTGTTTGGAGAAGTCCTAATTCAAGATCTGCTAAAACAATACCCAATCAAACTAATCATATATGGCCCAGACACGGAGGAAATTCAATCATGGATAGACTAGAACACTATCGACAAAGCATCAAAACACTTCTAAAGCAGTATGCAGAGTCAATAAGTATAAATCCAGAACCCGGAGTGGAAATTGAGCTGGTTTTCGATACTGAAAATGACCATTATCTGCTGCTAGATGTTGGCTGGCGAGCAAGAAAACGGGTTCATCACTGCATTTTTCACTTTGATATCAAAGGTGACAAAATTTGGCTTCAGGAAAACAATACCGATATTGAAGTCGATGAAGATCTAGAAGAGATGGGCATCTCTAAACAAGAAATTGTGGTGGGCTTCCATCATCCTTCTATGCGTGAGTACTCCGACTTTGCTATTGCTTAACTATGACCTCCTTTACCCTAGTATTTAATAACGGAAGAATAATGAATAGTCAATCCTGTAAAACAAGCTTTAATCATGTCTTCTAATTGGGACACTGACTGGGATTTGTCAATTCACAACCGCAATGGTCAACGAATTATTGACATTGAAGTTAAAACTAAACTCAATGCATTGCCAGAGTGGGCAGCAAGGTTCCGACGTAATATCCTCGCACACGGAACCTTTCCGAAAGCCCCCTATTTCCTGATGGTCTTTCCTGATCGCTTCTACTTATGGACTGATGCTGATGCCCAATCAGAGCAAAGCAAACCAACTTACACCATTGATGCACGCCCTATTCTTCAGCCTTACTTTGAACGGGCTGGAGTTACTGCTGAGCAAATCAGCGATCAGAGCTTAGAACTAATTGTTGCATCCTGGCTTGGGACAATCATTTACTCTGAAAAATCCCCCGAAGATATTGATGAATCTCAGCGATGGTTAGTTGATTCAGGCCTGTATGATGCTGTAGTTGGAGGCAAGTTTAAACACGAGGCTGTTGCGTGAATGTCTATGTTGAAACCAACTTTGTCTTGGAATTAGCCTTCCAGCAAGAACAGTTTGAAAGCTGTGAACAAGTTTTGCAACTTTGCGAAGCAGGACGTGTACAACTGGTCATACCCGCATACAGTTTAGCTGAACCCCATGAGAAATTAAGTCGTCAGGCAAAGAGTCGTAGAGATCTTCAACAATTGCTTGATGCTGAGTTACGGCAACTGTCACGCACGGTATCCTACATGAATCGCATCACTAGCATCCAAGATATTGCCAATTTGCTAGTGCAGAGTAATGAGGAGGAACGGCAGCGCTTCGTGCAGTATCGAGAGCGACTCTTGAGAGCAGCAGAAGTTATTGCGTTGACTGCTGATATTCTTACCGAGGCAGCAGTATGTGAAGCTCCTTACGATCTGAAACCACAAGATGCTCTTGTCTATGCATCCGTCATCACCCATCTACGTCAGCACCAACCTCAGATAGGGTGTTTCCTCAACCGGAACACAAAAGATTTTGATAATCCTGATATTGTTGATGAACTTAATCGATTCAATTGCAGGATGATACCGCGATTTGATCACGGCTATGGTTTTATCCGATCGCAACTGCCCCCCTAGAGAATTGGTAGTCTACTTACATTGCTCTTTAGACAGCGACTCGTCAAAGTGATGAAAGAGTTACAGGACATCATCAAAGCATTTGAGCAAAATAATAAATCTGGTCAATGTGTAGCGATCGCCACCTTAGTCAAAGCCCAAGGCTCTACTTACCGACGACCGGGCGCTCGAATGCTGATGACCTCAGAGGGACAGATGGTGGGTTCCCTCAGTGGTGGTTGTCTAGAGGGTGATGTTTTCGAGCAGGCTCAAGAAGTCATGACTTCGGGCAAACCCATCGTTGTGCAATACGACACAATGTCCGATGAAGACATTATCTGGGGACTCGGACTCGGCTGCAATGGCATCGTCCAGATTCTCATCGAGCGAGTAGAGGCAGAGAGTCCGTTAACTCACCTCTTGCACAACCCCCCTAACCCCCCCGGCAAAGAGGGGAATTCAGCTCCCTCCCCTTTGCCAGGGGAGGGTTGGGGAGGGGTAAAAGGGCTTGATGCAAAATCTGAATTAAACCACCTGGCATTTCTGAGCGAGTGCCTCCAGCGTCGGCCAGTAGGAATTCTAGCAACTGTGTTTCAGGTTGAGGGTCAGATCAAGGCACAAGTTGGAACCCGTTTAATGGTGTATCCAGATAGCACAGTCAAGAGTGACATCGAAGATACCGAGTTGGTTGCCCAGATACGCGACGATGCGGGGAAAGCACTTTACGACAGTCGCTCAATGGTAAAAACGTATCCATTATTGACAGGTAAAGCAGAGGTTTTTATCGAAGTCATCCAGCCGCCAGTACCGCTAATGATTTTTGGAGCAGGTCACGATGCCGTACCCCTTGTACGATTGGCTCAAGAATTGGGATGGTATGTGACGGTCGTTGATAGCCGACAAGCTGACGCGACACGAGAGCGGTTCCAAAGTGCTGATGAAGTCGTTCTTTCTCGCCCAGAAGGGATAAGCGATAGCGTTAGCAAAGCGGTAGCGACGTTAGGAGCGTCAGCGCTGCCGCGTTTGCGCCAGCATGGTGCGGAGCAGCATAGCGCAGAGCGCGTTCGCGTCAACAACCGCACAATGGCTGTAATCATGACCCACAACTACCTTCACGACCTTGAACTTTTGAAAACCCTCTTACCGTCTCCTGTAAGATATCTAGGCATCCTTGGTCCCAAAAGCCGAACCGGAAAGCTACTTCAAGACCTGCAAGAACAGGGAATTACCCCAACCGAACAACAACTGCAACGCTTGTACAGCCCCGTTGGGCTGAACATCGGTGCGGATACACCCGAAGAAATTGCTCTATCAATCGTGGCTGAAATTCAAGCTGTTCTTGGCGATCGCTCAGGGGGGTCACTGAGAAACTACCAAGGCCCCATTCATGAGCGGAGTATCGGATGAATTCTTCCTCCGTTGGTCTGATTATTCTTGCAGCAGGAGCATCCACTCGCATGGGGACTCCAAAACAACTGTTGCTCTACCAAGGGCGTAGCTTTGTTCGCCACATCGCAGAAGTTGCGATAGCCTCAGTCTGCCAACCCATTGCCGTCGTTCTGGGGGCAAATGCGAAACGAATTAAGCCTGAAATCAGCCATTTACCCGTACACGTCGTAGAAAACCAACAGTGGGCTGAGGGGATGAGTTGTTCGCTTCGGGTTGGACTCAAAGCGCTTCTTACTGTGACTCAAAACTTAGAAGCGGTTGCGATCGCACTTTGCGATCAGCCCTTCGTTTCTTCCCCAATGCTCGATCAAATCGTTGAGGCATACCGTTTTACGGGCAAAGCAATTATTGCTTCTGAGTATGCAGGAACCCTGGGTGTACCAGCCTTGTTCAGCCATACTTTGTTCTCAGAACTCCTAGCTCTCAAGAACACCGAAGGAGCAAAACAAATAATTAGAAAACACATTCAGGAAGTCTTTAGTGTTCCTTTTCCCGAAGGCGCAATTGACATTGATACGCCAAAAGACTATGAGCAGTTCCAGACTTTAATGGAGTCAAGTGAAGGCTGAAAATCCTTGATTTTGACTTTTGACATTTAACCTTTAACTTTTAAATTGTCATGACTACTTCTATCAATCAGCGCAGCTTATACCAGCAAGTAATTCTCGAACACTCAAAGAAACCTCGGCATCGAGGCAAAACGAACCCGGTACATCGGTATCATCGGCTTCATAACCCGTTGTGTGGTGACACGATTGAACTAACCATACAGCTCAATCAAACAGGTGACAGGATTTCTGATGTCAAGTTTGAAGGAGAAGGTTGTGCGATCGCGATCGCCTCAGCGGATTTGATGGCAGATGCTGTGCGGGGCAAAAGCGTAGAAGAAGCCCTGTCAATGGTGCAACACTTTCGAGGTATGGTGATGGGACAAGAACAGTTCCCCAAGGATTTGCGGAAACTGAATGTTTTGCAGAGCATCTCTCAATTTCCTGTAAGGATTAAGTGTGCAACATTGAGCTGGCACACCCTTAAAGCAGGGCTGGAATCATCTTCGATACCTGCTCCTACGGGGGAAAGTGAGTTCTAATTAACTAGAGCTGCCAACCCTTCCCAAGAAAATACCCTACCCGTTCGCGTAGCGCGTAGGCAGGGAATTTTCTCTAATTAAACGTAGCTTTCATCCTTTTGGGACAAACCCGAAGGTCAGCCTAGGATTAAGATTCGCTTTCAATGTAGATAAAGAAAAGAGAAAATACCACAAGAGGTAAGACCCAGGTCACTAGCGGTATCAAGATCCAAGGTAAGAATGAAGCAGCGTATGAACCTGTCATATCTAACTGTCCTATCTAAATTTACAGGGTTACAAAAGGGATATTACTGCGAAGTGAGGTAATCTTTCTTCTATCTAAAGATTCTTAACTTTTTGTAGAATCTCAAGAAAGCTGACTAGAAAAGGATCTGATTGCGCAACGCTTTCAGATCCCGACATTTTCTATTCACACAATAGTAAAAGCTGGCATCAAAAACCGAACATCGGCTTGCACGTTGATTGATATTAACAATGACTTGATTAACTTAAAAGCCTTTCTCAGTCATATCTGCCAGTTCCCCAAGGGATTGTACTAAGTATTGTTGACGATTCCACGCAAAATAGAATCTACAACGTCAAAATTTTCCAGTAGGAAAAAGGCAATGAAAGCGCCAGCCATTCCACCTAGGAAGAACCCAGCGGTCAACTGACTCCAACCTTCTGCTGTTTTCAGATCCTTAGGAGTGCGGGGATTTTGTATTTCAAAGTCACCACCGGTTTGGAAAGAGACAATGCCATAGATAGACATACCTACAGTGCCAACAAGAATTATAGCGATCGCTGTAAGTAATCCACCTACATAAGCTACGTCTGTCTCCCGTAGGGGACCGAGTAGAGTCTCTGGACCAAACAAGAAAAAGCCATGAGCCAAACCAATTTCTATCCCCCGAACTAACGGAGCTACATTTCTGCGGTAGGCTGGCAGATTATTGATGTAAGCCTTAACGATTGGAGAACTATTGATGGGTGTCTCTAGGTTCCCAATAAAAGGGTTATCGTCATAAGGTTTAACAACCTCTCCATCTCTGGCGTCGGCCATACTTATTTTCCTCTCTGTCTAAAAGTTTACAGAAGAACTTGAGATCACATTCTACGCAAGTAGGGGTTACCCATTTGCAAAATCAGTTATGAAATGCAAGAAAAGTTCATTAAACCTCTCAGCCCCACAGACTCCATCCCTCTATAGCGATAAACCTTAATGAATAGTAGATTACGGTCAATGAGCCTACCTATCTGAAAACTTGCTCAAAAGTCTATAAATAAAGCTTTTTGAGTTTGGGTGCGTTAGTAAAGCCGAACCTACAGCCACCGCTTGACTCAAAACGGGATATCGTCATCGTCAAAATCAGGGGGAGGCGAATCAGTCGATTGTGGTGTATCTATGTCGGGTGTCATTTGCAGATCTATCCAGCGTTTTGCCGTTTGTAGTGCCTCTTCCTCTGTCTTAGCGTTATGAATGGGAATAACGCATTCCCCGGCGGCACTCCAAACCTGAACGCAGAATACTGGTCTAGCCTCAATAATCCAACCCCGATAAATTTCTGCTGAACTCATTGCTGGCACTCCCAGTGAGCAAGCGGTCGGCTACCCATCAACCGTAGCACGACCTTCAATTTTTAGAAGTGAGTTATGTTGCGATTCTTATAGTATTTATTAGAAAAGGCAATCTTGAGATTAGTTAAATGAAACAGCTCCTCAATCACCTCTACCACGGTCGAAACTACCTTCAACGCTTGATTCTACAGCTATTATTCATCATTCTGGCAAGCGGTTTAGTGGCGGCTCCAGCCAATGCGATCGGCGTTTATCAAATGCCGAATATTAGAGCAGGCGAACCAACTTGGGTCATTGATAAAGCAGAAGTTCTCAGCCGCCTAAATGAAGGTAGACTGAGCGACAAGCTAGATAATTTAGCCAAGCAAACAGGTAAAGAGGTCAGGATGGTGACCATCCACCGCTTAGACTACGGTGAAACAGCAGAAAGTTTCACAAAAGCCCTGTTTGACAAGTGGTTCCCAACGCCGGAAGCCAAAGCCAATCAGGCTCTGCTGGTCATCGATACCGTTACCAATACCACGGGGATTCAAACCGGAGACGGCGTCAAGTCAATTCTGCCCGATGACATCGCCAACAGCGTAGCGTCAGAAACATTAATTGTGCCTCTCCGGGAGGGGAACAAATACAACGAAGGTTTATTAGATGCAAGCGATCGCTTAGTTGCTGTTCTATCTGGTAAACCCGATCCAGGACCACCTGTTGTCGAAGAAAAGGTTCAGGTTGCAAGCACCTTTACGAAGGCAGAAGAAACCGACACTAAAAATTCCACAATCTGGGTCGTTGCCATCTTAATTATCGCCACCGTTGTGCCGATGGCTACCTACTTCTTCTATCAAGGGTTCTCTGGCTAATCCTGAACGTACTCCTGAGCGCTAACTAAAGCATTCTCAGCCCGAACCAACTCCCGTCCCAAATAAGCCGCATGGTCGAGCAGGGTAACAGGACAGGGCTGAGTTTGCTCAAAAATTGCCACACAAAGTTCCTTCGCCGTTCTACCAGTAAATAAGGTGCTTTCCGTGCGTTGTACCTTGCCCTTTGCCGGGATAACTTTGCCCGTTTCTGGATCGACGGCTAAACCGCGCTCGTCAATGACATTCGTAAAATGCTTGGCACAAATTAGCCGTGTCTCCCGATCCAAGTAGATAATGAAATAGCCGCCTGGATCGAGGTCAATATGACGCTGCGATAGCTTGTCATCTATGGCACTCAAGGCATCCGCTGTTTGATTCATGTTCTGTATAAGAATTTTTCCTTTTTTGAGAGTTCGGGTGCTTGGATACCCTAAACAGACCTGATCTTAGTTTAGAAGCTAGGTGAAAAGGCGATCGCACGGCAGTGCGCTCAGGAAAAAGCGATCGCCTTGGGGATGAGGCGATGTGCGCTCTCGACAGAGTGGCAAGATATCATCGGGCAGGCCTGATAGCTACACCTTTCCACACGCCCCAAAAGCTCTCGAACTGTTACAGTTCTTGACAGAGTGGCGAGTCTTGCGCAACCTCGGTGATAGCATTCCCTAAATGCCCTAAATAAGGTTGAAAAAATACTATGGCAGAAACCCTTACTGGACAAGCGCCCCTTTTTGGTGGTAGTACCGGTGGATTGCTGACAAAGGCCCAAGTAGAAGAAAAATACGCTATTACTTGGACTAGCCCCAAAGAGCAAGTATTTGAAATGCCCACTGGTGGTGCCGCCGTAATGCGCCAAGGCGACAACTTGCTGTACCTCGCTCGTAAAGAATACTGCATCGCCTTAGGCGGTCAGCAACTGCGGGCAAAATTCAAAATCAACAACTACAAGATTTACCGAATTTTTGCCAACGGTGAAATTCAGTACATACATCCGGCAGATGGAGTCTTCCCGGAGAAAGTTAACCCAGGCCGTCCCTATATCGGGAAGAAAGAGCGCAATATTGGTAGTAACCCAGAACCTGCCACGCTCAAGTTCGGCGGTGGTAAACCCTACGAAGTGTAATTTGAGGGGTTAGGGGCTAGGGGCTAGAGATTAGAGAAAGAGGGAGAATTAGCGATCAAGTAAAAGTCTCTAATTTCTCTCATTTCCCAACCCTCTAGCCCTTAGTTTCTCCCTAGCCCCTAGCCCCTAGCCCCTAGCCCCTAATAAGTGGATGATTTTCCCGGATTTCTCACAGTTTTCAGTGCTGGCTCAACACGGTAATTTTGTGCCGGTTTACCAAGAATGGGTGGCAGACTTGGAAACGCCCGTGTCGGCTTGGTATAAAGTCTGTGCTGGTCAGCCTTACAGCTTCCTGTTGGAATCGGTAGAAGGTGGAGAGAATCTGGGGCGTTACAGTTTCTTAGGCTGCGAACCGTTATGGGTACTGGAAACAAGAGGTGAACGCACGACTCAAACGTATCGAGACGCCTCGGTTACCGTATTTGAGGGCGACCCTTTTGAGGCTTTAGCCAATTGCCTGAAACCTTATCAACCCGTCAAGTTACCCCAACTGCCGCCAGGAATAGGCGGTTTATTTGGTTTTTGGGGTTATGAACTCATTCGTTGGATAGAACCGCGCGTTCCAGTTTACCCAGCAAGTGAGACGGATTTACCAGATGGGTTATGGATGCAGGTGGACAACCTGATTATTTTTGATCAAGTGAAGCGGAAGATTTGGGCGATCGCTTATGCCGATCTGCGGAATGCGGTCGATCTGGAGCAAGCTTATCACCAAGCTTGCGATCGCGTGGGGGCATTGGTCAGTAAACTTCAGCTTCCCCTATCTGGAAAGGACACCGTCTTACAATGGACGCCTCCTGATAGTCCAACTCAAAACCTTTCCTATACCAGCAACACAGAAGCCTCGCAGTTTTGCGCGAATGTCGAAAAAGCAAAAGAGTACATTCGGGCTGGAGACATCTTTCAAGTTGTACTCTCCCAGCGCCTCTCGGCAGAGTACAAGGGTGACCCCTTTGCCCTTTACCGCTCCCTGCGCTTGATTAATCCCTCGCCCTACATGGCGTATTTTAACTTTGGGGATTGGCAAATTATTGGCTCTAGCCCAGAAGTGATGGTCAAGGCAACAGCCTCACCGGACGGTGGACTCAGAGCAACGTTGCGACCGATTGCCGGAACGCGACGACGAGGGCAGACCTCTCAAGAGGATGACTCCCTTGCCGAAGAATTACTCAACGATCCGAAAGAAGTTGCCGAACACGTTATGCTCGTTGACCTCGGTCGCAATGACCTGGGTCGCGCTTGTAAGAGCGGTACGGTAAGTGTTGATGAACTGATGGTGATCGAACGCTACTCCCACGTCATGCACATTGTTAGCAATGTCGTTGGCGAACTCGATACCACTAAAACGGCTTGGGATTTACTCAAAGCCTGCTTCCCTGCCGGAACCGTGAGTGGTGCGCCAAAGATTCGGGCAATGGAAATTATTCACGAACTGGAACCCGAACGTCGCGGACCTTATTCGGGTGCTTATGGGTACTACGATTTTGAAGGTCAGCTCAATAGTGCGATCGCCATTCGCACGATGGTCGTTCGCCTTCAGGATTCGGGTTCCCATACCGTGACGGTTCAAGCAGGTGCGGGTTTAGTTGCCGATTCTGAGCCAGAAAAAGAATACGAAGAAACCCTAAATAAAGCCAGAGGTCTACTAGAGGCAATTCGCTGTCTGCGGGGTTAGTGGAACCTCCCACCGTGGATAGAAGTAGCCTTCCTTCAGGCATTGCTAAGTTTTGTGTACTAGGGTTTCACACCAGCCACTTCATTCATGAACTCAGACAACCACCGCTCAAATCGACGAAAAGAAATCTTTCGCGGAGTGCTTGCCGTATCCATCATCATTGTGGGCAGTACCCACTTTGCTAAACCAGAACCCTACGTCAAAATCGTACCGCCGCAACTCCCTAATCCACTGGAGTTGGTTTATATTAGCGGTTTCTTTGAAATTCTGGGTGGCATTGGATTGCTCGTGCCCTACATCAGTGTGGCGGCGGCTTGGGGACTCATTGCCTTATTTATTGCTGTATTCCCAGCCAATATCAACTTAGCCGTCAACAACATAGAACTTGAAGGCATTCCTCACAGTCCGTTACTTTACTGGGTAAGGCTTCCTCTTCAGGCCGTTTTAATTGCTTGGGCGTGGTGGTATACGAGAAAGCCAGAGGAACAACCTGGTGCTTCTAGGTTTGCCAAGCAGATAGACTCTCTAGTTAGTCGATAGATAGCTACTTTGGCTGATGTACCCATTGGTTGGGGCTGTACTCGGTTGTAGGATTACGGCTTCAAAAGGTACGACACCTACCTTTTCGCTATTCAGACAACGAGCTGCCTCCCGTGATAAATCCAAGGCTCGGTCGGGCACGTAGGGACCTCGGTCATTAATCCGGACAATTACAGAATTACCGTTTTGTCGGTTTCTCACCTTCAGATAAGTATCAAAGGGTAAAGAGGGATGAGCGGCTGTGAGTTCGTGCTGATTATAGGTTTCCCCAGTGGCAGTGAGACGACCATGAAAACTGGGGCCATACCAAGACGCCCGTCCTTGAAATGTACTTGATGTTTCGACCAAGTTGTACATTCGCCTCTGGGCTTCTGCTAGCGGTAAAGGGATTTGCCCTACGGCAATCCGGAGATTGTTAGCCCATTCAATGGCAATGAGTTCTGGATTGCGGTTTAAAGCCTTGGCTAAAGTGTCGTCAATTTGAAACAATAAGCGATCGCCTATTTTTACAGTGGGTAGCCCCTCAAAGAGTACAGGTTCAACTGGCGAATTTTTTAATCCAGGGTCGGAGGACTCCGATGAAAACTGCTTCAGACGTTGAGCCATCAGTTCAGCCTTCTGCTGGCTAGGAAATTGCGCAATTAATCGCTTTTTTACCCAAACCTGAAACTGCTCCTCTTCGCTAGGGGAAGGATCGGCTACTGTCCGTTTTACGAGCCGTTGCGAGTATTGCCAAAAGCCACGCTTTACGGTTCTTACCTCAGTGTTTTGTTTGTCCTTGGCGAGGTCGCCAGATTTAGTGCTAGCCACTACAACCAACGAGGCAATTGACTCTTCAATCAATTCTCGCTGACGCCAAGGTAACAAGTTTTGCACCACCTGCCAAATTTGCTGAGGTAGCGTTGCTTTTGACACAGTACGGGGAGATGTTTCCTCCCAGGAAACGGATGATAAGTGAGGAAGCGATGTAACGGGTACAGAGTCTTCTTTTTGCTTTGGTTGTGGGCAAAAAGTATTTTCTACGGCATCAACGCCGACGGCAGGACGAGCGACAAATTGGCTAAGTTGCGATCGCAATTGAAAAGGCGCAGCACTCACCTGAAAGGTAAGATTAGGTAAAGCTGCAACAGATGAGTTAGAAGACCAAACTCCTGAGTAAAGCTGTGTTGGAAAAAGAGGAGTTGGTAGTTCAATTGGGCTATTGATAACTGAGAAAACTTTGCTGGGGAAAGCACTGGCTAGGTAATCAGGTACTTTTAATAAACCTTGGCTGGAGGTAAGGACACAGCTAACCCACGAAGTCACCCAAACAAGTCCAAAAAGTGGCATGAGCAGTGATTTCCTAAGGTAGAAGCACTTTGGCTGATGAACAGTAATACACTATACGCAGACTGGGGATCGTATAGATCTCTCTTGAGGGTGATGCCTATTAAGGACTAAATAGTCTGATCCCCTCAAGTTGTCTTAGATTTAGGGCTGAAAAAATGCTGCAACTGCTTATTCTGCTAGGGTAAATTTGAGTTTCAACACAGAAATTAAAGAACCATGAAAAAACTAACGTTTTATATTGTTGATGTCTTTGCGGTGGAGAAATATACCGGCAATCAGCTAGCCGTATTTACCGATGCGGTTGCGCTTTCGGATGAGCAGATGCAACGGCTAGCTAAAGAAATGAACTATTCAGAAACGACTTTTATTACATCTCCAGAGTTGCGCGATGAAGGGTATGATGTCCGCATTTTTACCCCAGGAAGAGAACTGCCCTTTGCGGGTCACCCAACGCTAGGAACCGCTTATATCATTCAACAGACGCTGATTAACCAATTTGTTGAGAAAGTAAACTTAAATTTGAAAGTAGGGCAAATTCCGGTAACTTGGCACAAAGCGGATGATGTGGGTGAGGTGTTATGGATGCGTCAAAATCCACCGACCTTTCATCAAACCTTAGAGGCTTCTCTCCTAGCACCCGTATTAAGTTTAAATATCGATGAGATTGACTTACGCTTTCCTATCCAAGAAGTTTCTACAGGTATTCCGTTTATCA
>JALYGX010000286.1 GCA_030776905.1 Cyanobacteriota bacterium
GTTTAGATGAATAAAGCCTCGCCGATAGTAGCCGAACTCAATCTGAGATATCGTCCTTTTATTTCCCAGGACTTACGCAACTGTCACATACGATCGCAAACCTGCATTGGGCAGGGGGAAGTCGGAAAGGGGCGCGAGTGCAGGTTGTGAGGGCTTGCGCAGGAGTAGCAGTAACGTGGCTCAAAGCAGCCAGAGCATCGAGTGAGTGAGTCGCGTTATTGGCTCTGGCAGATGGTTAGCCCGTGGCGAGGCAACAGAGCGCTTTCTTGGTAGAAAATTAGAAAGATAAGCCAACTGCAAGCCCAATAATTACCTCTCTAATTGTTAGTGTGATGTAGAACTCATATTGGTTGCCTTAGAAACAGACGCACAAAACTGGTTTGTGGTATGTTCACGAGGCAATTGTCGAAGGCTATTCTGCTCTGGGCAGGCTCAAGTTGTTCTCATACATCATCAGTTTTGCGATCTTGGGAATTTTTTGGTTCGGTCACCATATGGAATTTCACTATATTCGTCGCTCTAGACCGTATCCACATCTGGCTCAATCTTCTATTTCTAGTGTGCATCGCCTTTATTCCCTTCTCGACCAGTAATAAGCTAATGCGGAATGAATCTTGCTCAGAGACACATGAGGATACTGAAAGTGTAATTCTTCAGGACTCCAACCATAAGCCATTACAGATGTAACTAACTCGACAACTTTCATTGTGGTTCCAGCAATGATTGGAACATTGTTTTCGTCGAGTTGCACGTATTTATACTCAGTATTTATGAGGGTCATGGTTTTTGGTTGGACTTGCCGCAAGCGCACGTGAAACCAACGTTCCACCCGCCCTAAGTGCCCCGCAGGTGAGGAGTCGCGCTTTCGTCTTTCCTAAAAACTCAATTGGCGGCATACAGAGAACTCAGTCATATTAACTGCTTTCTCACACAAGCACATCTGGCTCGGACAAACAGCGCAATACTCTTGCCGCAAAGCGTCATAATGATTTTGCCGCTAATTAAAAGCCTTTAAATCTATTCATGAAACCCAAATTTAAGGATACCGTTGCGTGGCAACAGGCTGAAATGCTGATGCAACCGGCTTTAATCCGTATCCTCGATCAGGTTCGCAAGCAGCTAGAAAAGACAACCTGGAAGGCAACTTACAACAACGTCGAGACTCCACTACCAGGATATGAGCTGTGTTTAGAACGCAATGACACCTCCGTATGCGTCGATCTGTGGGAGCTTTGTTTTAAAGTCTGTTTTCGTAACTACGGTTCAACACACACTGAACAAGAAAGCCAGGAAGTCGAGATTGACACTAGTCTGATTGATGAAACAGGTGATGTGGATTGGCAGTGTCTAGACACCAAGGCACAACACTTAGTGGAGCAAGTATTTGCCGACTTGCCAACTGTATAGCTTCTAGCCGTTTGTCGGAGATAAGAAAAGCAGGAAGAACATGACTCAAAAATTACATGATATTCAGCTTAGCGCTGGCGCAACATTTGAGACGGTTGCCGATGTACTGGTTCCAGCAAGTTTCGGTAATGATGCCGTAGCGATTCAGGCAGCGCGTCAGGGTGTTGCTCTGGTTGACCTTTCCCATTGGGGGCGTCTAAAAATCTCCGACGACGATCGCCTTCGATTTTTGCACAATCAAAGCACGAATGACTTCCAACGGCTCAATCCAGGGCAGGGCTGTGATACGGTTTTTGTCACGTCTACTGCTCGCACCATCGACCTAGCAACGGCTTATGTAATGGAGGATGCGGTGCTACTACTCGTTTCTCCAAATCGGCGTCAGCAGTTGATAGAGTGGCTGGATCGTTATCTTTTTCCAATGGATCGGGTGGAACTGAAGGATGTATCCAGCGAGAGTGCCACCTTCAGCCTAATTGGACCAGAAAGTGATGCCCTCTTGAAAAAGTTGGGTGTCGAAATACCCATTGGTGAAGCCTATGCCAGTCACCAGCAGTTAACACTGGATGAGCTTCCGGTTCGTGTCGCTGTGGGTAGTGGCTTGGCGCTGCCTGGATATACGCTCATTGTCCCGGCTGATGATGCCGCAAAGCTGTGGCAAACCTTAACGGCGGCAGGAGCAATACCGACGGGCGATCGCATTTGGGAGCAGTTGCGAGTTGAACAAGGGCGTCCCATGCCCGATCGCGAACTCACAGAGGATTACAATCCTCTAGAAGCTGGTTTATGGCAGACTATCTCCTTTAGTAAAGGTTGCTACATCGGTCAGGAAACTATCGCTCGGTTAAATACTTACAAAGGCGTCAAACAACAACTCTGGGGTGTTCGTCTCAGTGCCCCCGTTCAACCCGGAAGTGTTGTAACCGTAGCAGGTGAGAAAGTCGGCAAGCTAACCAGTTTTACAGAAACTGACCGAGAGCCATTTGGTTTAGCTTATATCCGTACTAAAGCAGGTGGTGTCGGTCTTAAGGTGCAAGTCGCAGAGGTTGAAGGTGAAATCGTTGATGTCCCATTCTTGACCCATGAAGAGTGCTGAGGCTTCACAAATTATTCACTTTTACTCGCTACGCTGTGGCTATGAGTGTAGAAACGCGCCCTCTGAGACTGCCTCAAGAGGGCATTTTTTTTTACTTTTACATAAAATAGACTTCCGAAACTGCAACGTCTAATACCAAATTGCATTCAAAAATCCTAAGTGGAAGAATTAATTTTTATTCAATGTCTAAGGTGTGTCCTCCTGAGAATGCCCAATGGGAAGCTCAATAACAAACTGAGTGCCTCGTCCCGGTACAGAGCAACAGCGCAATTCTCCACGATGTTTTTCAACAACGATTTGGTAACTAATTGGCAGCCCTAAACCCGTGCCTTTGCCGATCGGCTTGGTCGTAAAGAAGGGGTTAAACAGCTTTTGCTGTACCTCCTCTGTCATACCCATCCCGTTATCTGTAATGCGAATGACCACTCGGTTGTCGCCCTTCACTTCAGTGCAAATCGCGATCGCGGGGGTTGAGTAAGAGTCTTGTAGGAGCAATGCGTCGCAACCCGCAATTTTTGCCTCCGAATTAATGTTATCCTGCTCTAGAGACGGGGTTATTCCACCTTTACCGACTCCGGACGGCTCTAAGGCGTCAATAGCATTGCTAATCAAATTCATAAACACTTGGTTGAGCTGACCCGCATAACACTCAATCGGCGGCAGCATTCCATACTCTTTAATGACTTGAATTTCAGGGCTTTTCCCCTTAGCTTTCAATCGACTCTGCAAAATCATCAGAGTATTATCAATGCCTTCATGAATGTCTACCGACTTCATTTCGGCTTCATCATGCCTAGAGAAATTCCGTAGCGACAGGACAATCTGGTTGATGCGTTCAGCTCCAACTTTCATCGACTTCAGCAGTTTGGGGAAGTCTTTAATCAGAAAATCAAGGTCAATTTCCTCTAACTCCGCTTGAATTACCTCAGCTGGCTGGGGATAGTACTCCCGATAAAGCTTGACGACTCCGAGCAAGTCTTGGATATAGTCACAGGCGTAAGTGATATTGCCAGTGATGAAGCTAACTGGATTGTTAATTTCGTGCGCCACACCAGCGACTAAAAGACCCAAACTGGACATTTTCTCAGTCTGTACCAGTTGGGCTTGAGTTTGTTGCAATTCCCGCAACGCCTGCTCTAACTCAGTTGCTTTGGTATTAGCTCGTGCTTCGGATTGCTGGAGTGCAAAGTTTTGTTGAGCCAGTTGTGCCGCCGTAGTTGTTTCCTTTTCTAAAAGGCGAGCTTGAGCTAGGGCAATGCCAACTTGAGCCGCCACCGCTTCGAGTAGCTCGATTTCACTGCTTTCCCAGTGGCGGTAGGCATCACACTGATGTAAACCCAGCACACCATTGGATTCGCCTTGATAAGAGGTACGAATGGCTAACACGGACTTAATGCCCATCGCCTGGTACAAGTGCGCGGTGGCTTCCAGTAACGGTTCAGCGTAGATATCCGTTGAGGCGATCGCTTGATCGCTTACCAGTACCCGTTCCACGTAAGGATTCCCCTTTACCAACATTTCAAAATGCTGGAGAGACGAATACCCCGGTTCTAAATACTCCGCCACCAAGGGCAACCTGGGTTGTGGTGCGGCTTGATAAAGGTAAATCATGCAGCGATTGACTTGCAGGGCACGTCCGAGTTGCGTCACGGTGGTTTGGAAAATGTGCTGCAAGTCCAGGGAGGAGCGAATCTCTGTAGTGATTTGCTTGAGTAACTCGGCGCGTTCGTAAGAACGCCGCAGTGCGGCTTCTGCCTGCTTGCGTTCTGTAATGTCCGTATGGATGGCGATTGTCCCTACAACCTCACCCGTTACATCCTTAATGGCATCAACCCGCAGGGCAATCTGCTTGATCGCCCTACTACAGGAAACCATCTCAACTTCCCCCTGCCAGGAATGACCACTGATGGCAAGGGCAAACACTTCATCCATAATCTTAGGGTCGGGGAACAGGATGAAAGCTCCGCCAGTGGCATTGAGCTGCTCCAGCTTATACCCAAACATTTGACAAAATGCGGGATTGAGATAAATCAGCTTTGACCCCAGTGAGTCAGTAATGCTAATGGCATCGCTGGCATTCTCAATCGCTTTGCTGATGCGTAAGAGTTCCGATTCTGTTTGTTTAGCGGCAGTGATGTCTTCCACCATAGCCACAACAAACAGGGGACTTCCTGCCTTATCCCGGACAAGAGAAACGCTCAACCGTCCCCAAACCAAATTGCCGTCTTTGTGGAAGTAGCGCTTTTCTAACTGGTAGGAGGGGATAGTGCCTGCGAGTAGCTTCTGGTAGAGGTGGGAGTCGCTAGCAGTATCCTCAGGATGGGTAATTGTCCGCTGGCGTAGCTCTGATTCGCTGTAGCCAAACATTTTCCGCAAGACAGGATTGGTGGCAAGTAGTACTCCTGAGGGGTCGCTCAGGGCAATTCCTAGCGCGGCGCTCTCAAAGATGGCTCGAAAACGCACTTCGCTTTGCCGGAGTGCCTCCTGAACTTTCAATCGCTCTGTAACATCGCGAGAATTGATCACAATGCCACCTACTGCCTCATTTCTTAGGAGGTTGGTGCCGCAAGCTTCCAAAAAACACCAAGACTCGTCTTTACATAGGAAGCGGAAGATGATCGGGGGTAAGGTCACGCCATGACCAACAACCAACATATGTTTTAGTGCCTCTCCAGTCGCTTCTAAGTCTTCAGGGGCAATGTACTGTAAGACAGACTGCCCTACTAATTCTTTAGGTGAGTAACCTAGGATGCGTTCGATAGAAGGACTGGTGTATAGGATCGTGCCCTCCTCCGACAAAATCGTAATCAGATCCGAGGAGTTTTGAATAAGCGATCGCCATTTGGCTTCACTACGCGCTAGTGCCGCCTCGGCTTGCTTGGCTGGAGTGATGTCGCGGGCAATCGTCGAGATAAATTCCACTTCGCCGTCTTGCGACTTGTGGGACATAATCACTTGCGAAATCGGAATTTCCCTTCCCTCGCGATGCTGCCAGGTTGTTTCGCCACTCCACACGCCTTCACGAATTGCCGTTGGCACGCCTTCATTGACAATTCGTTCTTTCATCGACAGTGCTGGACACGTCCAGATGTGGTGGTTCGCTAAGTCTTCAACTTCATCCACACCAAACAGTTTTCGGGCAGTACGGTTTAGGTAAAGCGGTCGTCCAGCAGCATCCGTAATGCCGACGGCGTCTGGTGTTCCCTCCAGAATTGCCGTAAGTCTAGCGGTGAAGCGTTCTGCTTGTTCGCGTTCTGTAATTTCTAATTGCAACTGTGCTACAACTTTTTCGAGGGCTGCTGTTCGTTCTTGTACGCGCACTTCCAGGTCTTCATTTGCCTTTTGCAAGGCGGCAACCAGTTGATTGCGCTTGGTGACATCGGTAGCAATACCATCTAGGCGTGTGGGGTTGCCCTTGGCATCAAGAATCAGTTGAGTGCGATCGCGCAACCAGCGAATTTCACCATTGGGACGAACGATGCGGTATTCTACTTCGTAACTGCCCGTTTCAAATAATTTCTGGGTTTCAGCCCAGACGCGATCGCGGTCTTCTGGGTGAATGGCTTCTTGCCAAAGGCTTTGGTTTTCCAAAAACTCGGAACTGGTACGCCCGTAGATTGCCTCAGCTGCCGGATTCAGGTAAAGTAGCTCAAATGTATCGACGGAAATCGACCACACCGCATCTTCCAGGGAGTTGAGAATGCTGTTGAGCCGTTGTTCGCTGCACAGCAAGGCGGCTTCGGTTTCCTTGCGAGCGGTAACATTGCGGACAATGACCACAACTTCATCACTGCCACTACTGACCAGTCGCGCCTCAAAATGCTGTGGCTTGCCCAACACCCGTAATGAATATTCAAAAATTTGGGGTTGGTTAGTCTTTAGGGTTTGTAGCACATGATGCTGAAACGGTTGAGCAATTTCTGGAGGCAGTACGGCGGCTATCGATTTGCCGATAAATTCCACGGGTGACACTAGCAGTTCGACATCTTTGCCCGAACGAAAGTCTAAAAAGATGGCGTCTCGACTTAAGCGAAAGCTAGCATCTGGAGTCAGGTTACTTAGGGCAAGATTATACGCTTCGGACTGACGCCGTCCTGCCTCTGCCTGCAAATCTCGCGTAATATCCCAACAAAGACCGGATACTTTGACGGGTTGAGCGTTTGCGTCACCATCAACCTCGCCTTGGCTTGTCAGCCAACGCACGCTGCCGTCAGGCCAACAGATGCGAAATTTAATCGTGTAGGGAGTTTTTTCCCGGATAGCACGAGCGATCGTGCGGATGACTAACTTGCGATCGGCTTGCACGATCTGCTTTAGTAAGCCTTTATACGTTTCTTTTAATGTACCTGGGGAGACACCAAATAACTGTTCAAACCTCTCAGACCAGGCGATTTTACCCGTGAGGATATTCCACTCCCACATACGAGTATTCGTGACCTGTAGCGCTAACTTCAGGCGGGTGTCACTCTTGTCCAGGTATTGCATAAAGCGTAACGATGATTGGCAGTTGTTTGAGGGCATCGCGGAACGTTTACCTAGCCCAACTTATCAAGGTTTAGCTGGAGCTACCCTAAGCTTGGTTTAACATTTTTACCCTTGCACCCTGTATCTAGTGTGTCCAATTTTTCATTTCTCCGTCAGCACGCTTAAAATTAGCGATCAAGCTGATGATACTTGGGGTAGAGCATAGACCACACGGGACGCCCCCCTCGTAGATGTCGTTCGACTACCGCAGGCACTTCGCTAGCATGAACGCCGCTGTACCAAATTTGCTCTGGCGTCACCAGTACCATCGGCCCGCTGCCGCATTCTCCCAGACAACCGCTACCTATTACTGTGACCTCGGTCACTGGTAAAGTTTGAAAAGCTGCCAAGACCCGTGCGCCTCCTAGCTTACGGCAACTGCGGCTCTGACATACTAATACTTGTCTTGAGGATGCTTGAGTGTCAACCATTGGAACGTTCACGAGACTATTGCCCCAAAGCTTGGCTATAAGGGCCTGAAGGCTCACGGGCAACTTTCGGATGAGTTTTCTAAACTTTTTGCCCAGCTTGCGTAATATTTTTAGATAAAAATTACCCAGATTTACTTTAAATTTTATTGGTTTACCTGAGGTATTGCCTCAGTAATATAGTTCAGAGCGTCCATCTAATTACCTTAATTTTAAGGGTATTTCTGCCGCCATGCACTAGACAAGGTGACGGGACTGTAAATGATATTGTCAGGCGTACTTAATTTGTACCTATAATAAGTAGGTCAATCAGCATTTTAAGGAATTACCTCAAGTAGTAGATAACCGAATATCCTGGACAGTATTGAAGTGCAGCAAGGAAATTGATAGCTACTTCACTGTTCAACAGCACTACACGAGCTAGTTAATCGCAAAGCCTAGTGCAGGTTGGCAGCAATAAGTGACCAGCTTACAAGCGGTTGAACATCTTATGCTCAAAGAATTTTTGATTTTTGAGGCGTGTTAGCGAAACGGGACGTAGTCCGCCTGGGAGGAGACCTCCCAGCTTAAGTAACACCTTGACTTCCAAGGGAGCAGCACTAGAACGATTGACCTGTAGAATAACTGACTGAACTCTCGCTTTCGAGAAGGAACCGTTAGATGAGCTTGAGCGGCAAAAGTAAAATTCCAGAGATTGTCACAAATTACAAAACAGAACTGTTAACAGGCTGGCTGCAACAGCAAATGGGGAATGGTATCCGCCAAGGTTTACTCAAAGAGACTGAGTTGCGAGAGGAATGCACAGAGTTCCTAGAGCTGTTTAAAAATGCCGTACACCAGGGGAACTTGACCAATACTCGTGCCCCGGAGTGGAAGGGAGTGCGAGAAATTCTTGCCAGTATTTCCCGCACTCGTTCCCAGAAAGGCTTTACGCCCTCGGAGACGGCAAGCTTTGTTTTCTCGTTTAAGCAACCCCTCTTCACCCACCTCCGCTCTGAACTTGTGCAGGATGGAACCGCTCTGATTGAGGACATTTTGTTAGCCACTAACCTGCTCGACGAGTTGGGACTCTGGACAATCGAGGTTTATCAAAAAACCCGCGAAGAAGTGATTATGCGCCAGCAAGAAGAGCTGCTGGAACTTTCAACGCCAGTTGTGAAACTGTGGGAGGGTATTTTAGCCCTGCCGATTATTGGCACCCTTGATAGCGCCCGTACCCAAGTAGTGATGGAGTCTCTATTGGAGAAAATTGTCGAGACTGGGTCGGAAGTAGCAATCATCGACATTACAGGAGTGCCCACCGTGGATACCCTGACGGCTCAACACCTACTCAAGACGGTAACAGCGGCTCGTCTAATGGGCGCTGATTGCATCCTCAGTGGGATTCGTCCCCAGATTGCTCAAACCATTGTGTACCTGGGTGTAGATCTGGCGGATGTAGTCACGAAGGCTTCGCTTGCCGATGCCTTTACTCTCGCCCTGAAGCGAACTGGGCAACAATTAGTCGTTCTGGACCCCGCTCGGTATAGAGCTAAAAAATTTTATGGAACGCATCCCCATACTTCAAATGGGCGAACTCCTTTTAGTGACGATTCAGGTTGATATGCACGATCGCCTAGCGATGACCTTGCAGGACGATCTCACTAACCGGATTACCCAGATTAGCGCTCGTGGCGTGTTAATCGATATCTCAGCTCTGGAGATTGTCGATTCCTTCATTGGGCGGATACTAGGAAACATTGCTAAGATGTCGCGGATACTTGATGCCGAAACGGTTGTTGTCGGAATGCAACCAGCCGTCGCCATCACGTTGGTGGAATTGGGACTCTCACTAACAGGCATTCGCACCGCCTTAAACGTTGAGAAGGGAATGGCTCTCCTGCGTGCCTCGTTGGAAGCTTCTCCTAGGGAGAGCGCGGATGGACATCCAGAGGTCTGAAACGATGAGCATCGAGTCTTCCGCCGACGTTGTGCTTGTACGGCAAGCCGTGCGTCAGTGGGCTGTGGAACTGCGTTTTAGTCTAGTAGACCAGACTAAAATCGTTACGGCAGCCAGTGAGCTTGCCCGCAACACTTTAGACTATGGCGGTGGCGGCACGGTCAAACTGGAAGCTCTACAAGAGGGAATCCGTCGGGGTCTGCGACTGATTTTTGAAGACTCTGGACCAGGGATTTCAGATATTGAGCTGGCACTAAAAGACGGCTTCACCACTGGAGGCGGACTGGGTATGGGCTTAAGTGGTACAAAGCGACTTGTCAATGAATTCAATATCGTTTCCCACGTCGGAGAAGGCACCTGCGTCACTATTACAAAGTGGAAGTAACTTAATCATGACAGAGCCAGTTGCCTTACCGATTATCGAGTCTAGCCAGGTAGGTGAAGCGCGGCGGGTAGCGATCGCCCTGGCAACTCGTTTGGGATTCAATGAGACGGAGCGAGGGAAAGTCGGTATTGTGGCTACCGAAGTGGCGAATAACCTAGTTCGGTACGCCATAGACGGCAAATTACTGCTACAACCCAGTAAAAGAAACGAGATTGAGGGAATTGAAATCTTAGCCTTGGATAAAGGGCCGGGGATAAGCAATATCAGCAAGTGCCTACGCGATGGCTTTTCTACAGGGGGAACTCCAGGAACTGGCTTGGGGGCGATCTCTCGCCTATCAGCTTTTTTTGATATTTATTCGGTTCCCAATGTAGGCACAGCCTTGTTAAGTCAGCTTTGGGCAACTGCCTTACCCCCAGGGCAACCAGACAGCACTCTAGAAAGCGGTGCGGTGTGTCTGGCCAAGACGGGTGAGGAGATTTCGGGTGATGCTTGGGTAACGGAGCAAAATTCAGGTCGCACTTTGCTGCTAGTCGCCGATGGTTTGGGTCACGGTCCACAAGCCGCCCTTGCTTCCAGGGAAGCGGTGAGGATATTTCGAGCGAATCTGGGTAGAAGTCCTAAAGAGATTGTTGAGGCAGCGCACGCCGCGCTGCGAAGTACGCGAGGTGCTGCCTTAGCGATCGCAGAAGTAGACGTTGAACGTCTTACCGTGCGTTTTGCTGGTGTCGGGAATATTTCTGGCACGATTTTTTCTCCGGAAAAAAACAATAACATGGTTTCCTACAACGGTACGGTTGGGCATGAGGTGCGCAAAATTCAGGAGTTTGTCTATCCCTGGCCCAAAGGCGGGCTTTTGATCATGCACTCCGACGGATTGGGTACGCAGTGGCGCTTAGATCGCTATGCTGGTTTACCCACCAAACATCCCAGTCTCATTGCTGGAGTTTTATACCGGGATTTCAATCGCGGTCGCGATGATGTAACTGTATTGGTCGCTCGCGAGGCAGAGATGGGAGGATAGGGAGATGGAGAGAGGGAAGCAGGAAGAGCGGGGGGAGCAGGGGAGCATTTTCCCCGTTCAAAATTCAAAATCCAAAAGCCCAATGAGCGCAACTATCCTAACGATAGAACTACGCTTTGAACAAGATGTCGTTATGACTCGCCAGCGGGCACGGCAGATTGCTGAACTATTGAGTTTTGATGCTCAAGATCGAACGCGCATTGCTACCGCTGTATCGGAAATCGCTCGCAACGCTTTTCAATATGCTAAGGGAGGAAGAGTTGAGTTTCGGGTGGAAGGCGAATCGCCACAAAGCTTTGTCATCTGCATTCGGGACAGGGGGGCGGGCATTGCCAATTTGAACGCCATTCTGGACGGACAGTACACCTCGAAAACTGGAATGGGGTTAGGGATTATTGGCTCGAAGCGACTCATGGAGCACTTCGAGATTGAGTCTTTGCCCGGTAACGGAACCGTTGTGCGGATGGGAAAACCCTTACCGAAGCGGGCTAGTGTGGTGAGTGCAGATCGCTTGGCACAGATAACGGAGGAGTTGGTTAGGCGATCGCCTAGTAATCCCTTTGAGGAAATCCAGCAGCAGAACCAAGAACTGCTCCGCGCTCTTGCAGAACTAGAAAAGCGGGAGGAAGCGTTAACTCAACTCAACCGCGAACTAGAAGATACCAATCGCGGCGTCGTGGCACTGTATGCCGAATTAGATGAAAAAGCTGATTCCTTAAAGCGAGCTTCGGAACTTAAAACCCGCTTCCTCTCCAACATGAGCCATGAGTTTCGCACACCTGTTAACTCCGTGATTTCCCTATCTCGGATGCTGTTAGACCGGATGGATGGTGAGTTAACGCCAGACCAGGAAAAGCAGGTTACGTTCATCCGCAAAGCCGCTGAAGGACTCTCAGAGTTAGTCAACGACCTCCTAGACTTAGCGAAGGTGGAAGCGGGAAAAATTGTCGTGCAGCCGGACGAATTTGAAGTGAGCGAACTCTTCGGAACCCTGAGAGGAATGCTGCGCCCTCTGCTTGCCCACAACTCCTCAATTGCTCTAGTCTTTGAAGAACCCCGCGATATCCCAACCCTTCGCACCGACGAGGGCAAGGTTGCCCAGATTCTCAGAAACTTTATCTCTAATGCTCTAAAATTCACATCCACGGGTGAGATTCGGGTAGCTGCCGTGCGGGTTGGCGACACAATAACTTTCTCTGTCGCTGACACGGGTATTGGCATTGCACCGGAGGATATTGAGCGAATCTTTGAAGAATTTGTCCAGGTGAACTCTCCCCTGCAAAGGCGGGTAAAAGGTACGGGTTTGGGGCTACCACTTTCGCGTAAGCTTGGGGAGTTATTGGGAGGAAGCGTCTGGGTTACCAGTACTGCCGGAGTTGGCTCTACCTTCTTTGCGTCCATCCCGCTTGTCTACCCCGGTTCTTGCGAACAGTGCGCTTTGCCCCCAGTCTCCTGGGAGCTAGACCCGCAACGCCTGCCCGTACTGGTGGTAGAGGACAATACCGAGACTCTTTTCGCTTACGAGAAGTATTTCCAAAGGTCAATTTATCAACCCTTCCTAGCGCGAACGCTAACCCAAGCCGAACAAGCACTGACGTTGTTCGTTCCCAGTGCGATCGTCCTAGATATTTTGCTGCAGGAGGAAAACACTTGGGCTTTCCTTTCTGAAATGAAAGGAAATGAAGCAACCCAAGATATTCCTATTCTCGTTGTCACTGTCATTGATAACGAAAAGCAAGTAATGGCTTTAGGCGCTGATGCGTTCTTAGTTAAGCCTGTGGATAGATTTTTACTGTTGAACCAAATCAATACGCTGGTAAAGCGGAACGTGCCGCAAAAGCTATTGCTCGTTGATGATGACCCAGCAGCTCGATATGTGTTTAAGCAACTTTTAAGTGACACTCACCTCAATATTGTTGAAGCCGCCGATGGACGCGAGGGTATCCATCTGGCTCAAGTCGAAAAGCCCGACTGCATTGTTCTCGATCTTTCCCTGCCAGAACTAAACGGATTCGAGGTGCTATCGCGGCTCAAAAGCGACTCTACAACTCACTGCATTCCCGTGATAATTAATACCTCTCAGCCGCTTGCCGCAGACGAGGGCAGGACTCTTGCTGAGAGTACCCTGGCGATTCTCTCTAAAGAAACGGCATCCCAGGAGATCGCCAGAGCAGGGGTTAGAGACGCCCTCATAAAGGCGGGGATAGCACTGGAGCCTTGTGAGGAAGATAATGTCTGAGCTACAGCTAATCACGATCTTGCACGTAGACGATAACGAAGCCAATTGTTACGCTGTCAAGCGGATGTTAAGACATCGGGGGTTTAACGTTATTGAGGCGGCGACAGGTGAAGCTGGCTTGCAACTCGTGACTCAAGCCAGACCCGACTTAATTATTCTGGACGTGAAGCTGCCTGATATGAATGGATTCGAGGTCTGCC
>JALYGX010000287.1 GCA_030776905.1 Cyanobacteriota bacterium
CTACTGGTGACTTGTCCTTTTGCCTTTTCCCATCTTCAAAATTGGCAATTTGGATGTGGTTTAGCCTACTATCTTTTTTCTTTAACTTTTCCCTTCTTCCGGATAGGTATAAAGTTCAGGACTGACGCGCTGAAACATACTGTAGGGACTTGACAATCCCAAATCCCTACAACCCAATCAGGTTTTCATCAAAAAGCGGCGTAAGTCCTAAATATTTGAGGAAACTGGTGTTAGACGGCAGACTTAGTTTTTGGACTGTATAAGCAGCTTAGCGAGGAATAGTCTTGAAACAAAATATTTTTATGCCTTTAGATTGAGTTAGATTTATATTATTAAGTTGTAAAATAACTGAGGGTGTTAGTAATAAACGCCATTGCCTCTCCCAAGTCAGTAATGGAACACGGCTTGAGAAATGAGAGGCGTTCGCCCTAATACGATGGGCGCTCTCGAAAGTTGATTTGAGCTACCAGTAATTACTAAATTTTCATCAATGTATATAGCAACGCTCTGGCCGGGGAAAGTCTATCCCCTAGGCGCAACTTGGGACGGCAAAGGTACAAACTTCGCGTTATTTTCAGAAAATGCAACGGCTGTCGAGCTGTGTTTATTTGATAAAGACGATGAGGAGACACGGGTGAAACTGACTGAGGTCAGTAACTTCGTCTGGCACGGCTACGTGCCGGGGGTAGGACCGGGTCAACGATATGGGTACCGAGTGCATGGGCCTTATGAGCCTCAGAATGGTCATCGCTTTAACCCAAATAAACTCCTGATCGACCCCTACGCAAAGGCAATTGATGGCGATATCGGCAATGGTCCAGAACTCTTTGGTTACTCTTGGGAGGCTCCCGAAGAAGACTTATCCTTCTCTGATCTCGACAATGCCCATTTGATGCCAAAGTGTGTTGTCGTCGATCAGTCCTTTGATTGGGGTGATGACCACCTGCTGAAAACACCGTGGCACGAAACGATTATTTATGAAACCCACGTCAAGGGTTTTACTAAGCTGCACCCGGATATCCCGGAAGAGTTGCAGGGTACTTATGCAGGACTCGCCCATCCAGCCGCGATCGAACATCTCCAGGCGATCGGGATTACAGCCGTTGAACTGCTACCCGTGCATCACTTCCTGGCTCGTCCCGGACATCTCGTTGATAAGGGGCTAAGCAATTACTGGGGCTACGATTCCATCAACTATCTTGCCCCCTACTCCGGCTACAGTGCCGACAAAGTTCCGGGAGGGCAGGTCAAAGAGTTTAAGGAGATGGTCAAGGCGCTGCACTTTGCCGGGATCGAGGTGATTCTGGATGTGGTCTACAACCACACGGGGGAAGGCAATCACATGGGTCCGACTCTGTCGCTTCGAGGCATCGACAATGCCATTTACTACCGTCTGATGGAAGACGATCCCCGTTACTACATGGACTTTACAGGCTGCGGAAATTCTCTAAACGTGCGCCAAGCCCAAGTCCTGAAGTTAATCATGGATAGTCTGCGCTATTGGGTCACGGAGATGCATGTCGATGGCTTCCGCTTCGATCTTGCCTCGGCTTTGGCACGAGAACTCTTTGCGGTTGATAGCCTGTCAGCGTTCTTTGACATCATTCACCAAGACCCAGTGCTGGCGGATGTGAAGCTGATTGCCGAACCTTGGGATGTTGGCGAAGGTGGCTATCAAGTCGGTAACTTCCCAGTCCTTTGGTCTGAGTGGAATGGCAGGTATCGCGATACAGTGCGGGACTTCTGGCGCGGTGAGGAGAGTGGCTTAGGGCAATTTGCTTACTGTTTCACAGGTAGCCCTGACCTGTATGAGATTAATGGGCGCAGACCGAATGCGAGTATCAACTTCCTCACCGCCCACGATGGCTTCACCCTAAACGACCTGGTTAGCTACAACGAGAAGCACAATGAGGCGAATGGGGAAAACAGCCAAGATGGAGAAAGCCACAACCGTTCTTGGAATTGTGGGGCGGAAGGTGAAACGGACGACCCCGAAGTGCTGAGGTTGCGGGAGCAACTGCGGCGAAACTTCCTAGCCACCCTGATGCTGTCCCAAGGCATCCCGATGTTGCTGGGGGGCGATGAAATGGGGCGCACGCAACGGGGCAATAATAATGGCTACTGCCAGGATAATGAACTCTCCTGGTTTGACTGGAACTTGCCAGAGGGAAATGCTGACCTGCTGAAGTTTACCAGTCAGCTCATCTACCTCCGCCGTCAGCATCCGGTATTTCGGCGACGCAAGTGGTTTCAAGGTCGAGCGATCCACGGTTCGGGCATCAGTGATATCGGTTGGTTTAATGCCGATGGCGGTAGAATGACAGATGAGCAGTGGGAAGTTGGTTTTGCCAAGACGCTTGCAGTTTTCCTGAATGGACAAGAGATTACCGCTCGCGGTCCTCATGGTGAGCGCATCGTTGATGATGATTTTCTCCTGTTCTTTAACGCTCACTATGAATTGGTTGAGTTTACCCTACCAGAAGGGCTGCGGGATAGGCAGTGGAAGATTGTGATTGACACTAAGGAGCCTCGCTTCGTGGATGGGGAGCAGATTTTTACAGACACTCAAGCGGTGCCAGTTACAGAGCGATCGCTCGTGGTACTAAGCCGTGTGGGATAGCTATTAAATAGTTCTCAGTTTGGAGCTAGCACGACTGGTGATTTTCTCCCGCCGCTCAAGGCTTAGACCTTGAGCGGCGGGAGTGTCAAGAGCTATCTGACTAGAAAATTAAGGGTCTTGAAACCCAGACCCGCTCTGAATTTTAGTGAGGATTTCGTCTTATGTAGCTGCGACTAATACTTGCCAAGCTGATAAGGTTCAAGATTTTAGAGAAATGCATCTATTGTTTACTTCGCCAAGGCTAGAAGTTAGAGGTTTGACATGAACGTTGATATGTTTGCTCAACAAGTACAGGATATTCACGGGCGTTTAACTGAACTGTATCGAGGTGCGAACTCCTCTGTACAGTCCCGACCAGAGTCATTGCTGCCAATAGCCTTTAAAGAACTCGGCACCGCCTCGGAAGAACTACAGGTAGCCGCAGAGACACTGTTCCAGCACACAGAAGAACTGGAAACTACGCGATCGCAGGTGGAAGAAGAACGCCAGCGTTACCAAGAGTTGTTTGACTTTATGCCAGTTGCTTACCTGGTGACTGATGCACAAGGGAAAATTCAGGAAGCCAATCGTGCCGCCGCTAAACTCCTAAATGTTGAGCAGCACTTCTTGGTGGATAAACTCTTGGCTAGCTTTATTCCTCCACAAGAGCGTCTAACATTTCGTTCTAAACTAGCCCGCTTACATCAGTGTGACCGAGTGCAGGAGTGGACACTGCGTTTGAACCCCCGTGATGGTCACCTCTTTGACGCAGCTCTGACTGTAGCTTCCATGCGAAGCTCCCAAGGCGAGATAACTAGCTTACGCTGGATAGTGCGCGACATCACCGAGCGCAAGCGGGCTGAATTGGCGCTACAAAGTAATAACTACGACCCGTGCCAGGATCGCCCCATACATTTTTATTCCAAAGGAGAGCTGATTCCTCTATTACCGGAGCAACTGTGGGTCGTCCGGCGAGGTCTGGTGAAGCTGACTACGATGAGTGAAACTAGCGAGGAGATACTAATAGGGTTGGTAGGCGCTTCCATGCCTTTTAGTTCCAGTATGACCTCCTTACCGACCTACCAAGCGATCGCTCTTTCAGAAAATGTGGAGGTAGTTTCTATTTCCCTCTCCGAGGTCGCCGCTTCCCCTCGTCTCACCCAAGCTCTCTTACCTCAAATTAGCCAGCGCCTCCGGCAGACAGAAGCGCTTTTAGCCATTTCTGGAAAGCGACATGTGAAAGACCGCTTGCACTATCTCTTGCTATTTTTGAAACAGGAATTCGGTCAAAAAGTGGCACAAGGCACTCGTTTGAGCGTTCGCCTCACTCATCAGGAGCTTGCTGATGCCTGCTGCACCACCAGAGTAACGATCACCCGACTACTCGGCAAGTTACAGCAACAAGGGATGATTACCCTCGACTGCAAGTACCACATTGTTTGGACTGATGCCTGATGCAATGCAGTTCGCTTATAACCTTTAAGACAACACAATCATACTTTACACGGTCAGAGATTGACATTTTTCAGGAGCGTTGTTCCTTGTTGCTGGTTCATAGCAACAAGGAGCAACAAGGAACACCTTGACAAAATATAAATAAGTTTGTGACCAATTGCCGTATATCTGTAGGGGCACGATAATATCGTGTCCCCCCCTGCTTCTAAACGCTTTGTCCAGGAGTTGCTCCTTGAAAACTAAGGTATCCTTTTGGCTTATTCCTTCAGAACAAGACAGAACATTTTTCCAAAGAATTATAGACAGTCTTTCACAAGAGTATGACGCTCCTACTTTTACCCCCCATGTAACTATCTACTCAGGGGAGTATGCCACAGGTGAATCTGTAGCTGAACTTATTGAAAAAGCAACAGAGGGAATTCAAAGTTTTAGTCTGAGAGTGGATAAACTTTTATATACAGACGAATTTACTAAGACTTTATTCGTGCAATTTAACCCTAGTTCCATTCTTAGTAAACTATCAGAAATCCTACGCTCCCACTCTAGAAATCCATCTAACTTTACTCTTAATCCCCACTTGAGCTTAATTTACCAACACTTGAGCGAGGCAACCAAGGCAAATCTAATAAATT
>JALYGX010000288.1 GCA_030776905.1 Cyanobacteriota bacterium
ATTCAGGGCTGTCCCAAAAACACCGTCATAATCAAGGCGATTAATCAACAGCTCATCCATACCCGTTTCTTCGGTTAGGACACCATACACGACTCCTTGATTTAAGTCTGTCGCCCGTAAACCCCAAATTTTGCAAGCAAAGTGAATGTTGTGGCTGTCGTGGACTTTGCTGAGGTGATACATACTCCCTGGCTGCTTGGGATAGGGTACCGTATCCTTGCGCCCGTTGTGTTCGATCGTGATGTAGCCTTCTTCGATGTCAATATTGGGCGTCCCGTACTCGCCCATCGTCCCCAGCTTCACCAAATGGCAATCTGGGAAATCGTGTTGCATGGCATACAGGAGATTTAGTGTCCCCACAACATTATTGACCTGAGTCAGAACAGCGTGTTCACGGTCAATCATGGAGAAAGGAGCCGAGCGCTGTTCGCCAAAGTGGACAATTGCCTCTGGTTCAAATTGGCGCATTGCCCGGATGAGAAAATCGTAGTTCGTAATGTCACCAACGAACAGGTCAATGGATTTGCCAGTGAGGTCGTGCCAGCGCTGGAGCCGTCGCTGAATTGGTGCAATTGGAGTGAGGGTGTCAACGCCCAGTTCCATATCCCAGTGACGGCGCACCAAGCTATCTATAATGCCGACTTCATACCCTTTGTTGGAAAGATAGAGTGCGGTTGCCCAACCGCAGTAGCCATCGCCGCCAATAACCAGGACTTTCATACTTAACTTAATAAATCTCGCTTGCCGATACTCGGTAAATGTATCAGGTTTGGGCACCCTCTAAACCATTAATGTGAATTCCTTTTTTGTGATGGTATAGTACACCACATCATGAGCGTAATAGTGGGCGTCTCTTGTATATTTCAATGCAACTTTTGTCATCACTCTTTGGGAAGTAAAGTTTGTCTGTCCTGTAATGGCGACAATGCGCTCAAGTCCAAGGGTTTCAAAACCGTACTTCAGGGTAGCTTTGGCGGCTTCTGTAATGAGTCCTTAGTTCCAGTAGGCTTTGGCGATTCCTACGGAAGGCTAAAGCCTACGCCTACGCCAGTTTGACTCTTGAAAAAGGGTGAATAGACCAATAAATAGTTCCTCAAGCAACCGTTGTCCCGTTTAATCTAGCTGAACAGCGAACCGATGAGGATGGACTACTCCCTCTAAAAAAAAGCTAGCTTTTGACCCCATCTGAGAGGGCTGTAATTTTTCCAGACTTATTGCCAGTAGGCAAGTAGTATTTCAGTAAATTCACGGTTTCATTTGAAGAAGACGCGCTTTTATAATCCATCCAGTTATCTGAGGATTTTAGGCGATGTATAAGAGTGATTTAGTTCATGTGGATTGCGACAGTAGAGATGTCGAGGATATTTGGCAAGCGGCAAAAAAACTCTCTATAGATGAAAAAGCTGAACTGGTTGAGAAGCTGTTGGGTAATGAATCCGAGCTGATTGTCGTATCGGCACATAGTCATCTGGTTGATTATATAATTGCGCAAATGAGTCTTTTGTCCTCTGAGGGATTGGTATGTATAGCAAGGGCGATCGCTTCTCGCCTTGCCCCGAAGGAGAATAGTTCTAAAAGTTGATTCAAAGACCAAAACACGGAGCATGATAAAGCCTCTCAAACACAGCAACTGGGTGCCTACGACTCGGCTGTGACCGCTTCAGCTTCTCTTTCTGTGCAACCTTCTAAGGTTGATTCAATCGTTTCTTTACACTATTGTGTGATTAACGGCTAGTGCGCTCGCCTAAATATCCGCATCAGAGCCACTAAAAAACTACAAGCAAGAGTATAATCAACATACCCCGACTATCTTAGTGATGAAGGCGTACTTCATCAAAAACTTTACTGTATCCTGAAAAACCCATCTTGATAGTTGAAGAGTTAGTAAAGCTGATGCCATCAGTCATGGCAGAAGAGGGCGGCAGTGCTATTAATATCACCAAAGGCACTGTTTGATAAAAGTGCATGGTACTGCCAATCTCTAAAAACTACAAGTTCAATTTTTTAGGAAGAGTAATGAAACTTAAAATTCTGGCTACTGTTTTACTGATAGCTCCATCTTTCTTGGCAACTCGAATTTCAGCTCAAAGCGTTGCTTTAGCTCAACAGACGACAACACCTTGGCAGTGTGAAAGATGTGACCTGAGTCGCATCAATTTGAGTGACACCGACCTGAGTCGGGCGAACTTGAAGAGTGCCAATCTGAACCATACTGACCTGATGAATACCTTCCTGATCAGTGCTTTGCTCAACAATGCTACCCTGACTCGTGCCAACCTGAGAAATGCCAGCCTAGGTGGGGCAAGCCTAGGTGGGGCAAGCCTCAGATTAGCCAGCCTGAGAGGAGCGAGTTTGGCTGGGGCAAGCCTGAGTGGTGCCGACCTGAGTGGTGCAAGTTTGCGTGGTGCCGATTTAACTTATGCCGATCTGAGTGGTGCTGACTTGAGGGGTGCTGAACTGATATCTGCCAACCTAAATAATGCCAACCTTACCGGAGCGAACCTAACGGATACCAACATGAAAAATGCTATTCTGTGCAACACTACAATGCCTGATAAAAAAGTATCTAATCGTAATTGTTCCTAGCTCGGCTTATTAATACTAAGCTGGTATCAAAGATAGAACTTGTAGGGCAGACGAGATGTCAGACCTAGGTTTGACATTTGAACGCTAGTTCTTAATTAGGGCGAAAACCAATAAAAATAAAGGCTGGCATTGGTTTGTTTACGACCTACCGCGACGTAATGCGGGGAGGTTGGCTCTCTCTAAGAAGGTAGCTTGGGAAAGAATTCGACGTAAGATAAAAAATGTCATCGTCTGCTTAGTTTACTACGTTCCCCCTTGAGTGAGCGCAAAGCGGACTAAGTAGATCGATTGACAAAATCCTACCTAGAATATACATAGAATAAAGTAGTTACTCCTGATTTGTGCTTCTTTTTAGGAAAGACAAGCAGTTAAGAGGACTAAGATGGAAGATTCACTTATTGATTATGGTGGGGAAACCCTGGCGCTAGTTCTATCTTTCGTACTGATTTTGAGCATCGTGATAACGATAGGCTATGTCAGCCGTAATTTAGAAAACGCTATTACATTTACCATCCTTTCTACAGGTCCCTTGTTTTTTTTATACTTTTTGTTCCATTCGCCCTAGGAAAACGCGCTTTCTCACCGAAGGACAGTAGGACGATTGAGAGGAAGGAGAGAGTAAGCCACCGTCAGTCTGCTGCTTCAACAGAGGTTAGGTTCTGCCAGCCTAGGAAATAAGTGCAAAAAAATTGTAAATAAAAACCCAGTCGGTCAAGAACTGGGTTAACTGTATGCTTGTGACTGATGATTGATGTGCGCTCCTCACCCTCTCAGCATTACTTAATTTTTAGAATTTTTCGGCTGGGATAGGACAGTCTTTTTTCTGACTACTCTATCATTAGTTCTTTAAAGAATTCATTACAATCACACCACTGCCCATTCTGCCCAAACCTTTTAAAAAAGTTTCAGGAAGGTTTGTGCTTCTTTCGTTGCTTCTGGATAGTGGGGCTAGCTTTATGTTAAAAAATTTGGCAGAGTATCAGACATTGCTAACATCGTCGTGGATTCACCTTTCTTAGCCCAAGCAGCAGATACCGCTATGGCTGGATGGCAGGGTAGCCTCCAATTACGGTTTTCCCATTGTCACGGGAAAACTCAACAAATTCACGCTCAAGTGCAAGCGCCCTTGAAGGTACAACGACCATTTTATCCAGAGGGGGCAGCGGTGTGTCACAGTGTACTGTTGCATACAGCCGGGGGAATTGTAGGAGGCGATCGCCTTGATCAAACCATCCACCTTGAACCCAACGCCCAGGCTTTACTCACTACGGCGGCTGCCACTAAGGTATATCGCAGTAATGGGCAACAAGCCAGACAAACTATCAAGATACAAGTAGACGCGGGTGCTTGTTTGGAGTGGTTGCCCCAAGAAACGATAGTCTTTAACAGTGCAATTTATCGACAAGACTTGCGGGTAGAATTGGCACCGGGAGCTAATTGGCTGGGGTGGGAGGTGACGCGATTCGGGCGCTCGGCTAGAGGAGAAAAGTTTTTGCAGGGAGAATGGCGATCGCATACCGAAGTCTGGCAGCAAGGACACCCCTTGTGGCTCGACAGACAATGGCTACCTGGTGGAGAAGAAACATTTAACAGTCCTCATGGTTTAGCTGGACAACCCGTGGTAGCAAGTCTGGCTTGGGTAGGGCAAGCTGTCTCACCAGAACTCGTACAAAAAGCCAGAATGCTCTGGAGTGCCAAGGAACGTCAAGGAGAAGCAGGCGTCACTCAGCTACTATCAGGATTATTGTGCCGATATCGTGGTTCTTCGACCGTAGAGGTGAGAAACTGGTTTACGGATGTCTGGCAACTATTGCGTCTATCCTTATTAGGGCGTCCCATCACCAAACCGCGAGTGTGGCAAATTTGAAGTGCAAAGAAGACAAACAAATAGAAAGTTAGGACTTTTAAGAGGTCATTAATGCAACTATCGCCGCAGGAAAAAGACAAACTACTAATTTTTACGGCTGCCCTCTTAGCAGAGCGGCGTAAGGCTAAAGGATTAAAGCTAAATTATCCTGAAGCCGTTGCCTACATCTCTGCCGCCATTCTAGAAGGTGCAAGAGAGGGACGTAGCGTAGCAGACTTAATGAGTTATGGAACAACCCTACTGACGCGGAATGAAGTAATGGAAGGCATACCAGAGATGGTGAATGAAGTGCAAGTAGAAGCCACATTTCCCGATGGTACTAAATTAGTTACAATTCACGACCCAATTCACTAGTAGCCCTCCCTTGGAGTCAAACGTCAAAAGTCGTTTTAGCATAAGGTGTTTAACCATTTATAAGCTAGTGACTTATTGTTGCTAAGGTAATAAATTTCTGTTTCCTCACTCAGCACTATTTTCTAGATAGAGGTTGTCATGATTCCAGGAGAAGTCATTGTCCAAGACGGCGAAATTGAACTAAATGCTGGGCGTCCTACCGTACAGCTACAAGTGGCAAATGTAGGCGATCGCCCTATTCAAGTTGGTTCTCACTTTCACTTTTATGAAGTGAATGAAGCACTGAATTTTGACCGTGAACAAGCTAAAGGAATGCGCTTGGATATTCCTGCGGGTACAGCCGTGCGATTTGAACCGGGAGATGAACGGGAAGTGGTATTAGTTCCCTTTACAGGTAGCCGTCAGGTTTATGGCTTCAATGGCAGAATTAATGGAGCGCTTGATGCCTGAACGTTGCTTGTAGGAATTTACGTTGAATGCGCTCACCGACTTAATTGAATCAACTCCTTGATTGATGTGGGTTTGATTCAGTTAGTGATGACTTAGCTGTATCGTCTTCACACTTTTTTTAGTTTTAGCGCGTTCGCTAAGAGCTTTTTGTTTATTTTCTCATAAATATAGTTTACCCCCGCTAGTAAACTGAGCAGGGGTAGAGCTACTGATAGGACAGCAAACTCCTAGCCTTAAAAGTACAAGTTTTTCTTGACTAGCTCCACTCCTATAAGGAGTATGTCTAACGATATAGCTTCCTCTCGCCAAAATATTTTATATTTTATAAAGGTTGAAAAATTAAGATTCATCTACCACTTTCACCAAACCTCGACGTACCGAGTAGAGCAGACGATTAATTGAGTCTTTCTCGTCTTCAGTCAGTGAATGGCTCAGGAGAGCTGTTCTCATTGTATAGCGATGAGAGAATGTTATTTTACCTTGTTGAATGACTTCAGCAAATAACTCAAGCAGTGTACTTGGCAAGGCGCAAGCTTGACGAAAATTAGTAGTATTCATAGTACCATTTTTGACTGTATACCCCCAAAGTTATTCACTGCTAATTGAACTTAACTCCATCAGTAGCAGTAAATGGCATCGTCTCAGAGTTCTTGCTAAAGATATAGAAAAGCATTGGGTCACTCTGTCAAGAGGCGGGGCTAGGCAGAAAGCATCTTATCATCTTAACGGATTAGGTCGTTTCAGCTCTTGCACCAAGCCCTTTTACCCCTCTCCAACCATCCCCGATGCCTTGGGGAGGGATCTGAAATCCCCTCAAAGGAGTGGGTGGTTAGGGGGGTGGTGCAAGATGTGAGTAGTGGGAACTCTGTAGATGAAGCTACGAAATCCCCTATAATCCGCTGTAGATACGAGTACTTATACGAGTACAGTGTGGCAGACATAACTGACACGCTAATTATGTTGGGATTAGCAGACTTATCAAGCTACTAAATATATTTCTAACACCACAAATAAAGTCATACTTTCAACGTTGAATAAAAAATTGTATAAA
>JALYGX010000289.1 GCA_030776905.1 Cyanobacteriota bacterium
TTAATGGAGAATACCGGACTCGAACCGGTGGCCTCTGCGGTGCGATCGCAGCGCTCTACCAACTGAGCTAATTCCCCTTACCCATTTGAGATTTTCCCTTAAATCCTAATGACTAAGAGCCATCCTATATCTTAACACTAGGCTGGGATGGTCCTTGGGAATAAACCTGCTGCACTCGATCTAGTTCTAGATCGTGAAGATAATCCACAGTCCAGCTAGCTTGACGCTGGAGCATATGAAATGGATAAGTATTCGCTACTCCAACCACCTGCATACCCGCTCGTTTCGCGGCTTGAATCCCGGCAGGAGTATCTTCAATCGCTAGACAGTCTGAGACTTGAACATTGAGATTAGGATATTGCTGATGCAGTCGCTCCACGGCTAGAAGATAGCCATCCGGTTCGGGCTTACTTGTCTTGATATCGTCACCTGCCACGATCACTGTAAAGTGTTGCGCTAACTGAGCGCGGTTCAGTACCAGTTCCACCTCACAACGGAGTGCCCCACTGACAACACCCATTGGCAATTGAGCCACGCGGATTTTGAAAATTAAATCCTCCAACCCTGGATAAATCGGCAATTTTTCCAGTTTCTCTAGCTGATGCTGATAGGCTTGGGCTTTACGGGTGACGAGCTGGGTTAAGTAGCTTTCTGTCACGACTCGCCCTCGACGCTTGAGTAACTCAGCCAGACAAACGCGATCGCTTCTACCCAAGCAAATTTCTCGGTACTCCTGGACAGACGGGCGCAGATTTTCCGCCAGGAGAATGTCTTCAATTAGTTGTTGGTGAATCGCCTCATCTTTAATAATGACGCCGTTGAAATCAAACAGAACTGCCTTTAATGTCATGCCGATATGCTAAAAAGCTGGGGCTGGGATGCCTTCTAAACCAAAATCATCTTCTAGTGTGCGGCTAGTGGATACCTGTTGCGATCGCGCTGAATAATTTTCAGCCGGGAGCGGTTTCATTCCTTGCGATACTTGGTGTACCCAGAATATATCCTTCGTTTGCACCGCTTCAAATCCCGCTGCACCCATCCAGGCATCTAGATTACCAGTCGCATAATCCTTAATATACGGTTCCTCAAAAATCTCGGTTAGCCAATCTACTTGGCGCAGAGTTTTCTGATTGCCATCTAGAATTAAGACTTCACCTCCTGGACTCAGCAGCCGGAAGCATTCTCGCAAAATGGACTTTGTTGCTGTTGGGGGGGTTTCATGAAACAACAAGGACGCTGTCACCACATCAAAAGACGCATTCGGGAAGCCTGTTTCTTCAGCCTTGCCATGACGCCACTGAATATCTAACCCTGCTGCTTTGGCTTTGTACTCAGCCATGACAAGCATATAAGGTGACAAGTCCAACCCAATTACCTGGGCTTGGGGAAAGGCTTGCTTCAACAGCAGCGTTGTAGAACCCGTACCACAACCCAAATCTAAAATCCGTCGCGGCGTTCCCTTGATGCTATCAATCAAGCCTTGACGTACCCATGTTTCGTTAGGTTGTATCACGTATTGGGTAATCGGATCGTAGGAAACCGCAGCACCGGGGTTTAGATAGCCGCCCTCAATGCCGTGGAAGTTCTGGCTACTGTAGTACTGAGGGGAAGTAATATCTGGGCGTCGAAAGCGATCGCCTTCAGCTTCCCAGTCAATGCTTTCATAAAACTGCCGCAGTTTTTTCTCGTCAATAAAGCTGCGGACAATCGGCGATAAGAAACGTTCCCAAATTGTGTCTTTACGAACTGCCATAGGAGTACATCTGGGTTGGGTCTAGATTGCGCTAACACACTTGGGGCAACCGCAGAACGCCTTGCCCTCTTAACAAATTTTAATATACTTTCTCACCGACCACTCAGCTTTACTGGTGTGTTTTCCCCCCATTACAGCTCAAGCCAGTTATCTGTAGTACCATTGTAGTATAAAAGAAGTGAAGCTAGGGCTACCTAGGTGAGTCTTGTAGGGGTGGGTTTAGCCAAAGAATCAGTAACAATAACCAATCATCTTTGTACAAAACCCGCCCTCCCGTATTTACAGATGTTTTTACAGGCAAACGTTTATGCCATACGAGAAGTTAAAGATTTCAACTCCAGCGCCAGTTCTCTCTTGGGCTAATCACGACCTTGGTTCAGAGGAAACCAAGATGGCAAAGAATGTAGCATCCCTACCCTTTGTCTTCAAGCACGTAGCGCTGATGCCAGATGTTCACTTGGGTAAGGGAGCCTTAGTAGGGTCGGTGGTGGCAACTAAAGATGCTCTTATGCCTGCTGCTGTCGGAGTGGATATTGGCTGCTTTGTAGGAGATACGCTAGTTCCCTTGGCTGATGGTAAATCTTATCCGCTCAAAGAGCTAGCCAATAGTCAGCAAGAATTTATTGTTTACTCCTGCACAGACACGGGAAGAATAGTCGCAGCGAAGGCTACAGCTAAGTTAACACGGTATAAGGCAGAGCTATTAAAGGTAGTTCTAGACAATGGGGAAGAAATCAAATGCACTTTTGATCATCAATTTATGCTGAGAGATGGGACTTATCAAGAAGCCCGTGACCTCGCACCAGGAGCATCCTTGATGCCTTTCTACTCCCAAGTGGACAAGGATGGTTATAGCTTAATCCAGCAACCCTATTCTGGGAGATGGCAAAAGGCACATTGGATTATTGCTCGGTCAGAGTTGTTAGGCAAAGTGCCTTCATTCACAAATCAGAGAACAGTTATTCACCATAAGAATTTTGCTCCGGCGGACAACCGACCAGAAAATCTGGAATTCATGGACAATAACGCTCACTCCACCTACCACCGATTATTGGTAGAAAAGAACCAACACGGCTACAACCA
>JALYGX010000290.1 GCA_030776905.1 Cyanobacteriota bacterium
AAAACCGAATCTTAAGTTAATTGTTGCACCCTTTCCTGAACAACAGCGAGGTTCTGACCAGTTTTTTTTCCAGCCTCTTCTCAAATCCCCTTGACAACTGCCACAAAGGCTTAACTTGTCACCAATGGGTAAAGGAAGCAGAGGGAAGGGCGCAGAAGGCACAAGGGTGCAATAGGCGTGGGGGATTCATACCCTTGCGCCCTGTCAGTTCCCATCTGCCCGGTGCATCTGTCTTTCTTTAGTGATTCGGCAAAACAATTGTGCTAGGGTATTTATCGAGAATTGAATTCGGCAATAGGGTTTGTTCTTGCACATTGGCAGGCATCTCACCGAATCAAAATCTCCCAAGTATTTGATTGATGGATATGTTTCATGTCAATTTACGTAGGGAATCTACCTTTTGCCGCTTCTCAAGAAGATGTCAGCAGCGTCTTTTCTGACTACGGCACCGTTAAGAGTGTTCAAATACCAATAGATCGTGAAACTGGTCGCGTTCGCGGCTTTGCTTTTGTTGAGATGGAGACAGAGGCAGAAGAAATGGCGGCTATTGAAGCGCTCAATGGTGCTGCGTGGATGAGTCGAGAACTGAAAGTGAATAAGGCAAGACCTCGCACTGAGGAGGGTTCTTCTGGTGGTCGTGCCAGAAGCAATAACCGGAACTTCTCTGGCAACTATCGCAACTAATGAGATATTAGAGATGTAGCCTCAAACGCTGCCAAGAAGGTAAATGGACTTCTTGCTCTGCCCATTTATCAGAATTAACGTTTGTTCGTCAAAGTTTGTTGATGAGTAAGTAGGATGACTCAAGTACTTGTTGGTCAAAACGAAGGAATTGATTCTGCTTTGCGTCGGTTTAAGCGTCAAGTCTCCAAAGCGGGGATTTTGACAGAAGTCAGGCGGCACCGCCACTTCGAGACTCCCATAGAAAAACGTAAGCGCAAGGAGATTGCACGGCGCAAAAAGCAGTGGCGGTAGCAGGAATGGCGAACGGAATCAATGCTTATGGTTATGTTATTAGAGCCTTGCTAATGCAGTAAGTAGATAAACCCTTACTTCAGTACCGGGGGAGGTGTCATCCTAGGGAAAATACAGAACTTAAATAAGGGCGTACCTGGGTACGCCCTTATTGTCGAATGGGAATTTCTATGACAAACTCCGTTCCCTGTTCTGGTAGAGAGATACATTTAAGTTGACCGCCGTGTTTTTCAACGACAATTTGATAGCTGATTGATAAACCCAGACCCGTACCTTTGCCTACGGGTTTGGTGGTGAAGAAAGGGTCAAATATTCGTGCCCTAACATCTTCTGTCATCCCCGGTCCGTTATCGATAATCCTGACAACTGCCCATAAATCACTACTGCCGCTTTCAGGCGAATGGCAACGTTTTACTTCTGTAAGAATCTGGATTGTTCTAGGGTATGGCTCAATATCTACTAAAGGCGACGCCTCTGGATCTAGCTTTTTTGGTAACGCACAAGCGCAAAGCGATGGTACTTCTGTTCTACCATGTCGTACCTCCTCATAAGCTGTTGCACTATATGCCTCTGAGGTTCCTAGCAGCGCCACCATTTTGCGATCGCTATTGTTAACCTGTTTTGGTACATTAGACCTTTCATAGATATCAAGCTTTGAAGCCATGCCAGCGCCAGCAAAAGAGTCAGCTCCACATCGCTTTTGTTGGCATTCCTCTAAAGCATCAATGGCATTGCATAGCAAATTCATTACTACCTGGTTTAAGAGGCCAGGATAACACTCTACCAGTGGCAAATCTCCATAGTCCTTGATAACAGTAATCCCTGGATTATCCCCGTTGGCTTTTAATCGATTATGGATAATCAATAGCGTGCTATCAATGCCTTTATGAAGGTCTACTAAACTCATTTGGGCTTCATCAAGCCGCGAGAAGCTGTGTAGTGACTGAACTATTTGACGGATGCGTTCTGCACCTATCTGCATTGATGATAGGGTTTTTGGAAAATCTTCAATCAGGAAATTTAAATCAATTGCCTCAGCTTCCTGTTGAACTTCTGGAACTGGCTGGGGATAGTGTTCGTTATATAGCTTTAAAAGATTCAACAAATCCTCAGCGTATTGTCTAGCTGGCACAAGATTGTTACACACAAAATTAACTGGATTGTTAATCTCGTGAGCGACACCTGCGACTAAATGCCCTAAGCTGGACATTTTTTCGTTATGAATCAACTGGGTTTGAGTTTGTTGCAGCTCACTTACAGCTAGCTCCAGTTGCTCGGCTTTGGTGTGCAGTTGAGCTTGGGATTGGCGCATCGATTCATCAGCTAATTTTCGCTGAGTTATATCGGTAACGAAGCCCTCGTAATAGAGCAAAGTGCCATTATCATCCCTTACCGCCCGTGCATTTTCAGAAATCCAGACGATGCTGCCATCTTGGCGATAAACCTGAGATTCAAATTCCGACACCGAGTCACAGGAGTGCAAGCGCTTAATGAATTCAGCCCGTCGCTGCGGAGCGACATAAAGCTGCCGCCTCATGTCCGTCAGATTTGCGAGTAATTCCGTTGCTGATTCATAGCCGTAGATGGTTGCCAACGCTGGGTTACAAGCTTTGTAGTGTCCCTCAGCCGTCGTTTGAAAAATACCGACAACTGCGTGTTCAAAGATGCTGCGATATTTCTGTTCAGCTTGGCTCAGAGCCTCTTCGAGCCGTTTACGTTCAGTGATTTGATGGGCTAGTTCGCGATTAGCGCGTCTCAATTGCCTTGTCCGCTTTACGAGGTGTTTGTGGAGTTTTTCGTAGCGCTCTAGCCCATCGTTAGAACTAGCTGGCAAGTTGTCACGGCTTAGGAACATGGATCATTTGCTGAATTGTGTTGCCCACTATTAGTAGTATTCACACTTATAGTCCCTAACGGGGTGATGCTATCCTTTCACGTTTTGTGAGTTCTATCAGTCCTTTTTACGATTTAAATCATTAATTAGCGTGACTGATATCACTGATGTTTGAGCAAAATATGGATTTGTGTCAACTTGCGTTCTATCGTAGGTGCTGTGGGGTGTAAGGAAACAGGAAATTAGACTCTGGTATTCCCCATTCCCGATTCCCAAAAACCTGCGTTTATATGTATGTACTAAGCCTTTTCTGAATTACTATGAGTACAACTTGGTACAAGGCTAGATAAAAAAACCTGCCGGAAGCAGGTTTAAGAGGATTCTTAATAGTTCAGGCAGACGTGGTTTCTGCTGTGGAGCCTATCGGAAGGTAACATTTTTTACTTTTTAGACATCCTCTTAGGTCAGAGCTGAATGCTTGCTTGCAACTAAGTAGGATAAGCATTACCCACCCTACTTAGTCTTATCAAGAGTTACGAGCCTAGCCCAGTAGTTCCTTTGCCTTTGCTACCACGTTATCTACCGTGAAGCCAAAGTTTTCCATGCAGACTGGACCAGGAGCGGAAGCACCAAAGGTGTCAATACTAACCGAGCCACCCTCAGTGCCCGTGTATTTGCTCCAGCCAAAGCTAGTGCCTGCTTCCACAGAAAGTCGCTTGGTGACAGCCTTGGGCAATACGGATTCGCGATACTGAGCATCCTGCGCTTCAAAAAGCTCCCAAGAGGGCATCGAAACTACCCGTACTTTCTTACCCTCACCACGCAACTGTTCAGCTGCCTTAACGCAGAGCTGGGTTTCGCTACCCGTCCCAATCAAAATTAGATCGGGAGTGCCATCGCTGTCAGAGAGAATGTAAGCGCCCTTAGCCACGCCTTCAATTGAGGTATTAGGCAGATTGGGCTGTGCTAACCGAGACAGCGCTAGCAGCGAAGGGAATGTCCGACCCCCGAAGTTCATTCCTCTGGCAGTCTCAATCGCTACCTTGTAGGCACCCGACGTTTCGTTGCCATCAGCAGGACGGATTACTACCAAGTCGGGAATCGCCCGTAAAGAGGCAACGTGTTCAATCGGTTGGTGCGTTGGACCATCTTCGCCTAGCTGGATTGAGTCGTGAGTCATAACATAAATGACACCCGCTTCAGATAAAGCAGAGAGGCGAATCGCCGCTCGCATATAGTCGGTAAACACCAAGAAGGTAGCGCAGTAAGGAATTAGCCCCGATCCATCCAAGGCAAGACCGTTGCAGATGGCTCCCATACCATGCTC
>JALYGX010000291.1 GCA_030776905.1 Cyanobacteriota bacterium
GGGTTGGAGTGAATCGACCACAAAGGCACCCGCACCGTCGCCTATCGACCAAGAGAGCGTATCTTTCTCATCTACAGAGTTAGACCCAATATGCGAGACAACCACTAGCACGTTGCGGTATTGTTGCGATCGCACCAGCGCACAGGCGTTTTGAAGGGCAATGATGGCACTCGAACAAGTCGATTCGAGATTCCATGCAGGACAATTCAGTCCTAGTTGACGGGCGAGGTAAGTGGCACTACCTGGTTCGATGTGTTCCGGGAAAAGTGAAGCAACGATCGCCAAATCGACTTCTTCGGGGGAAAGTTGTGCTGCATCGAGAGCATCTTTAGCCGCCCGATATTCCAGCGTCAGCGCCGACTCATCGGGTGCAAGTACTCGCCGTTCAACACTGCCTCGAAATGGATCGGGTAGATAGGGTGATACTTCTTGCGACCAAATGTCGAGTCCGTTGTTATCGGAGGTGAATTCTGTAGACCTAGATAACCTTACTCGTCTTGGTTTGTTTCGAGCAGCTATTTCGGGAGACTTCTCGATCCAATAATCGTTAGTGCGGATGACGCTGGGAAAGCTGAGTGCAAGTGAGCGAATACCGAGAGGATTCATCATGACAGAACTCCTACTATGTGTGATCGCGATGGGAAGAACCTCTCCCCCAACCCCTCTCCTAGGAGGAGAGGGGAGTTCCTGTTCCCCCTTCCCGCACTTCGTGCCGCTTCGCTAACGCAGGGAAGGGGGTTAGGGGGTTAGGTTTTCGATTACTGAGTTGGTGTTCTAATCGCTCCGATCTCGAACTAATAGCAATCGCCTCTTCGGGGCAGCGCAAAGCGATTGCCTCTGGCACCGCCCCAAGGGCGATCGCACTCGCGGCAGCATAGGATGATGTATGGCTGATACTCAGTAACCACTTTGTAATACCGAGTTGTTCTGCAATGTCTTGGCATTTGCCATGCAGCACGACTGACGGTTCACCACTCTTAAGCCGTTGAATTTCAATATCAAGCCAAGAAATGTCTTGATTCCTTCCCGTACCAAGGGCTTTGATTACCGCTTCCTTAGCAGCAAATCGACCTGCAAGGTACTCAATACGCTTTGCACCCAATGCAGGTGTGCTGCGTTCTGTAGCTGTGAAACACTCCATTTCAAACTGCTTCCCTGATTGCTCTACGAGTTCTTGAATGCGACGGGTTTCAACGATGTCGATACCATGACCGACTACTCTGGTGTCTGCCGATTCGCTCATTTCTCAGAAGACTTCAACACCAAATTGGTCAGCATGGTGTTCATTTTGTTAACTGACTCGATATATTCGTTTTCCGGTACGGATTCGGCGACGATACCTGCTCCAGCATTTAAGTAAATAGAGTCACCGTATTGGTAAACCGAGCGAATGGCGATCGCTATATCTGCCATACCTCGACTATCGACCCAACCAATACCACCGGCATAAAGCCCCCTTGGTTCATCTTCCAAGCGGTCGATCCATTCAAGAGCTTGTTCTTTATCAATCCCAGAAACCGTAATTCCTGGAAACAACACCTTCAACGCATCCCATAGGGTATTTCCTGGCTTGAGTTGACCGCCAACACGAGAGGATAGGTGTTGCACGCACCGATATTTCTTGACTTCCATGAAATTCAACACTTGGACGGTTCCGGGTAAACACAGTGAGGCAATTTCGCTTTGCGCCAACCAAATCGAGAGGGCGTGTTCTTTCACTTCTTTCGCATCCGTGAACAGTTCATCATTGAGATGCGTATCCTCTTCTAAACTTTCCCCACGAGGTCGAGTTCCTGCTAGCGGATTCGTCAAGACAAACCCACTTTCATCAACTTCCATGAGAATTTCGGGACTAAAGCCAACGGCACGGACATCATCTATATTCAAACAATAGGAACGTGCTGCATTGTTAGCTCTCGCTCCAACGACATAAGTTCCGATAACGTCTAAGTCGCCATCGATTTTCATGGAGCGAGAAAGAATAGCTTTGTGCAGATCGGAGCTTTGAATCGCCTCAATTAATGTCTTGATGCGGTTTTGGTAATTTTCGCGATCGCTGCAATCAACTGTTAGAGGCGCTGGCACGTAATTGGGTATTTGATTGTCAAGTTCTACTACATTTCGGATTCGCTCTAAGGACTTGGTACTTCTGATATAGATTCCCTCTTCTGTAAAGCGTAGTTCAGTTTCAGGAACCAAAAAATAAAGAATAGGCTGCTGAATGGCTTTGGAATAAGAGGAATAAAATCGAGCTATATCGAATGCTACATAACCATAAGCCGTCCAATTTTCAATTGGCAAAGAATTCAGCAACTCTTCTACTTGCTTTAAAGGGTCGCTAACCGATTCAGAGTAAAACTTACCTATACCGTTGAGCGATACCGAATCCTGGCTTACCGATACCTTAACCAGCTCATTGCCAGCAATACGAATTTCATTTCTTCCTTCATACAGAACATAATTGGAAAAAATTCCAGCTTGAAGAAAATTATGCAATACGGCAATCGGCTCTCTTTTTACAGGAAGGAACGTTTCGTGATACTTTATCACCGTATTTAATTCAGCTACCATACTTTTCTTTTTCTTGATAGTTAATTTAATAAAAAACAGCTTGAATTGCAAAATCTCAAAATTTGAGTAATAAGGCTATAGCGTCTGTACGCATGAGGACAACTTTCTCTACTTATTACTTCATCCTTCAAACTGGAATAGCCTGTAATGATTGGCGATGAATTTTGCCAGTGGAAGTACGGGGTAGATTTTCGACAAAGTGAAGAATTTTCGGAGCCTTGAAATGAGGCAATCGCTGTTTGGCAAATTTACGAATGCTGTCTTCGAGTTCTGGCGATGCGTCTTGTCCCGGTTTAAGGCTTACATACGCCACAATCTGAGTTAACTGTTCGCCTTGGTCAGAATCTGGAATTACTGCAACTTCAAGAACCTGGGGATGCTGGTGCAGGACATCCTCTATTTCCAACGGTGATACCCACTGACCGTTCACCTTAAACAAATCGTCCTTACGCCCCATAAACCAGAAATAGCCGTCAGCATCGCGCAGATACTTATCCCCGGTTCGCATCACATTCCCGTAGATAGCGTTGCGCGACTCCCGCAGTCGGTTCCAGTACCCCAGCATCAAGCTTTCGCCACTAACCTGGAGGTCGCCAATCTCGCCAGGAGGACAAGAGAAGCCATTTTCGTCAACAATTCGGATATCGTAACCGGGAACCGGGCGACCGGAACTGCCTGGTCTGCATTCTCCCACTCGGTTGGAGAGGAAAATGTGCAAAAACTCGGTGGTGCCAATCCCTTCGCAAATTTCTTTATCGTAAGTTTCTCGCCATTTTTGCCAGATAGGCTTAGGCAGTTGCTCGGCGGCAGATACGCACAAGCGCAGGGAAGACGTATCTAAGGGCGCGATGTCATGTACGGCGAGGATGCCTGCATAAACGCTGGGTATGCCAAATAGAACTGTGGGTTGATACTGTTGGATATCGTTGATGATGTCAAAGGCGTTGCTAGCATCCGATAGGACGGCGGCGGCACCAACTGCCATTGGCATATACAGGGTATTCCCCAAGCCGTAGGCAAAGGGTATCTTGGCAACCGAATAGGTGATGTCATCGCCGCGCAAGCCAAGTGTAGTTTTAGCGTAGTGTTCTGCACAAACCACCATGCTGCGATGCAGGTGAATCGCGCCTTTGGGGCGTCCCGTACTGCCAGAGGTGTAAAGCCAGAATGCGGGTTCGTCGCGAGACGTTTCGGCATGAGGGAGTCGTTCATCCTGCTGAGAAAGCAGGGACATCAATGAATTTTCCCCATCTACAAGCAGAACCTGGCGCAAGAACTGAGACTCGATAGGAGTTAGTTTTTCTTGCCACTCCTGGGTTGTTAGCAAGACCTTAGCGCGTGAATCGTGCAGAATGTACTGGATGTCATCAACAGTACAAGCTGTATTGATCGGAACTGGCACGGCACCCAGCCAAATAGCCCCCCAGAAGGCAAATACAAATTCCGGAGTATCTGGCAAAAGAATAGCTATCCGGTTTTCCCGTTCTAGACCAAGATCGGAGAGTAATCTAGCTGTACGTCGGACAAAGCGGCTCACTTGGTCGTAAGTGAATGTTTCACGTTGATAGTAAAAGGCGGCTTTCTCGCTACGTCCCTGCGCTAAGTTGCTTTCTATAAAGTAAGCTGCAACATTGAAGGCATCAGGTAATTGTTCAGAAATACTGTCCATGCAACTTTCCTCTAAGCCTTACGGTTTATTGAGCGAGGACGTGAACCAGCACATGGTTATCCCAATGACACCAAGTTGCTAGCCATCTGCTTACACCACGTCTTTTTGCTTGGATACTTGCTTCTCCGTGCAGGTGAACGCTCAAGTGGTCACAGGTGATATTGGCTTCAATTTCATTCCAGCCAATGTCAGCTAATCCCGTACCTAGCGCCTTTCCCACAGCTTCTTTAGCGGCAAAGCAGACGGCATAAAATTGGTAGGGATTACTAGCTGATTGGCAATGCTCTATTTCGTTGGGAGTGAACAACAAATTCAGCGTTTCGCGAGCGCATCCGTCAATCAATCTGGCTATTCTAGGAATGGGTGTGATATCTATCCCAATCCCCTTGACTCCGGCTGTCTGTTCGCGTTCGAGAAATACCATTTCAGACACCCGACGCTGATTTGGCTTGCATTTCCTCACCAGCAGAAGACATTGCTGCCTCAACCCTATTGCCTAGTTGAGCCAGTGTCATATCTTGCCGACTTTCAAGCTTCACGTTAACCCCTAGCTTGCGTTTCAGTCCCAGAGCAATTTCTACTGTCTCAGTGGAGTCAAGCTGTAAATCTTCGCGCAGTAAAGCGTCTTGATGAATCGACTCTTCGGGAATACCTAAATCAATCAGTATTGCCTTCAGGGCATCCATCGCTTTTATCGTATCCATGACAATGCACCATTTTTGAAATTGCCTGGTCAAAAAGTCAGACACAGCTTACCTGCATCTAGAGCGGTCTAGTTGCGA
>JALYGX010000292.1 GCA_030776905.1 Cyanobacteriota bacterium
TTGCATCTCTTGGCATCCCTAAGCTGTTGAAATAAACGCTGCCAATTGTGAACAAAAATAGTAGGTAAGCGACGGCTTGAACGAGATACAGCTTTTCCCGATAGCCAAATAAGGCTTTGAACACTAAACCCGGAAATTGGTCATCCGGTAGGACGCGGCTGGTATTCCAAACCATCGGACCCAAAATACAGGAGGGATTTTTGGCAAAGTGTTCGTAGTAAAAGCACCACGATTCGGACTGACGGTTCATGTGCGCTAAAGCCGCCGCCGCTTGGTCAAAGTGTGCTAGTGCCCCAGAGACTAAACCCGCAACGATGAGGAGCAAGAAAACGCCCATCACCTGGAAAAATCGGCGAATATTAATCTTGACGCCCCACTTGAACAGTAAAACGCCAATCCCTGCTGCCATTGCGATGCCGCTGATTGCACCCAGCACTGGCACAAGTCCCTGCTGGAACTTGGCAATGATGAACACAACGGTTTCAAAGCCTTCTCGCAAGACGGCAATGAAAATTAAGCTGAAGACGCCCCATCCTGCCTTAGTACCCTGCTGGATAGCGGATGTGACGTTTCCTTCAATTTCTCCTTTGAGCGATCGCGCTTGCTGAGTCATCCAAATTAGCATCCAACTAAGCAAGGCGATCGCAATTACACCAAAGATTGCCTCTAGTAACGGCTCAATCACTGGTGCATACTCTGGATAAGTGGCACTCAAGGTTTGAATGCCCCAGCTGAATAAGACACCAACTAGGGCACTGGCAAAAATCCCCACCACAACGCCCGCATACACCCACAGGTTCAACTGTTCGGCTTTGGCTTTTTTCAGGCAAGCTAGTACAATCCCTACAACCAGGGCAGCTTCGACACCTTCCCGGAGGGTAATTATAAAGGTCGGTAAAGCAGCACTAAAATCCATTTGTGGTTTGAAGTTTTGTGTTTGTGGTTTGTTGTTAATGGCTGGTGGCTAGTAAGCAATAACCAACAACCAATAACTAACAACCAGTGACCGATTAACTAAAGTCGCGCAACATCTTTTTGATTTCGATGTTGTGCATTTCTTCCTGACCAATTTGAGTGCGGGCAAATTCTTCTAGATAAACGCTGGCATTTTCCACGGTATGAAGTAACTCTTTATACAGCTCCAATGCCTTTTTCTCATGGTTGAGGCTTTCCTCCAGAATATCCCGCACTGCGTGTTTGTAGCTTTCCTCAATTGGAGCAATTCGCTGGCTGGGATGCCCTTCTAAACCCGTGAGAATCTCTCCTGCTTGTTGAGCATGGATTAGAGATTCAGCGGCTTGCGCCTTAAAAAAGTCCACAATTGGAATTCGGTTAGGCCCCGTCACCATTAGGGAATAGTGGGTGTAACGTACTACCCCTGCCAGCTCAAATTCCATGATGGAGTTGAGGATGTTGGTAGTTGCTTTCAAATCAAGATCTCTCATGGTTCAGTTTTACTCGCTCATTGGTTTGGAGCGACTCATGGCTTTTAGGGTGTTCATCTCAATAGTGACAGCTATAGGAAAGCTAACTTAGGGGCGATCGCTGATTCCCTAAGTTTTTTAGCGGCGCTGCTGATTTTAGGGCGCTAGCTGTTAAGAGCCTTTCGCATACTGCTGTACGGATTGCGAGAGGGATTGAATCGCGGCTGTTGCCTTGGCTTTGTCCGGTGTTGCCGCTTTCATCAGGTTATTGACTTGAGTCACGCCTGTTGAAATTTTCTGAAAGGAATCTTGGGATTGTTTTTTCACACTGGCCTGGATGCTCTTTTGCTGCCAGTTATCGCTAAAACCTTTGACATATAGCTTTGCTGTATCAACATCATCGGTTTGTAGTGCCTGAACCGCAGCCGGCAAGTAGCCATTCAATTTCGCTAAGGTCTGCTTAACATCAGCATTATTACCTCCGGCAGCCGCTTTGCCAGCATTGGCAGTTGTTGCTTTGGCTTTAGGCTTGCCAGGACTGGCAGGAGCAGCACCAACTGTCTTGCCAGGGCTGGCAGAAGCCGCCGCCTTTGGCTTTTTCTTGACAGCTACAGGGGCTGGGGGGGCCGCAGCTTCCTCAGCTTCCTCATTATTGCAGCCTGTAACCAGCACAAGCATCAGTACACTAGCAATTACCACAATCTTGGAACGACTCATCTTTAACTCCTCAAAAATTAACTCAATAGCCCTGACATTATTGATCTATGCCGAATTCTATGTAGTCTACAAGCCGTTACGATAAACACAGCGACTAGTAGAACTAAAATTGTCAGCTTCATCAAGATAGTAAATTACTAAACTGACAACTGGAAAGAATAATTTGAGGAGAATTTGCCAACGGCGGCGGCTGGCAGGGTAGTTTTTTTCCAGTCAAGCTTTTTACTATCGGTTTTGAGTTTTCTCCTGCACTAGGGAGTCGTAGGGATTGAATTTGCCTAGCCATCCTCCACTTATGACTTGAGAATGTCCCGCATTGGGTTAGCTCAACGTTCAGAGGCTAGCGTTTCTAACTTGAGAAATCAGAGAAGTGGCGGATAAGTTCAGCGACTGACCAAGCCTGAGCGATCGCTCCCTGCGCTAAGTGAGGCGGATCGCCATCAAAAATTTCGGAAATGGAACCGAGGCAAGCTTGCTGATGGAGGTGGTCGAGCAAGGGTTGGCAATCCCAAGGAACGGGGGCTGTGTCGTAGAAACGCTTCCAAGCACGGATGAAGGGTCCAATCAGCCAGCTCCAAACCGTACCCTGATGGTAAGCGCGATCGCGATACAATCGATCACCGCTATAGTAACGGATGTAATCTGGGTCAGTGGGGTCGAGGCTACGCAGACCGTAGGGAGTTAAAAGGCGATCGCGTGCCACCTGCAAAACTCGACGTGCTTGCTGCTCAGGAAATCCACAATGATACAGAGAGAGTGCGAGAACGGCATTTGGACGAATCCGCGCATCCAAGCGGTCATCCGGCTCGATCGTGTCGTAGAAGTAATTCTGATCTGGATTCCAAAACTTTTGTAAAGATGCCTTTACCCGTTGCGCCTGCTGCTCATAGCGTTGAGCGTGCTGCAAAAGACGCAGCGTATCTACCGTAGAGTTTTCGATGAGTTTTTGAGTCCACTGCGTCGTCCAACACAAAGCCGAGTACCAAAGGGCATTGATTTCTACAGGTTTTCCCTGACGCGGCGTCACTGGCTGACCATCAATCACGGCATCCATCCACGTCAGCGCAACATTTGGAGCCTCCCAGGTTAGTAACCCATCGGCAGCATCAACCCGGATATTGTAGAGAGTACCAGCGGTAAAGGCTTTGTAGATTTTCCGTACTACAGGATATTGCTCAGTTAAAAAATCCCAATCCTGCGTTGTTTCCAGATAAAGCCCCAAGGTTTCAATCCACAACAGCGAGGCGTCAATGCTGTTATAAATTGGCTCGGCACCCGCATCAGGAAAGGTATTCGGAATCAAACCAGCACGACAATAACTACCAAACGTTTTCAGTAATCCCTTAGCTTCTGCAAAACGCCTCGTTGCTAAAGCCAGTCCCGGTAGAGCAATCAACGTGTCGCGACCCCAATCGTTAAACCAGTGGTAACCAGCAATTACAGTCGGACCAGCAATTGAGGCACGGTAGGCAATAAATTGGTCACTCGCTCGCAACAACTGACGCCAAATGATTTCCCGCTCGCTTGTCGTAGCTGGTGACGCCAAATCAAACAATTGGTGTTGCCGTTCTTGCTCTGCCTGCACCACCTGCTCAAATGATTGGGAATCAAGCTCTGGCAGCGTGGTTTGGGACCATCCTACTCTCGCTTCCAGAGTCAAGGCTTCTCCCGGATTTAGAATGACACTTAAGTAACCAGGACTATAGAGGTCTTCCTTGTCACCTAAGCCGCGCAGCTTTTCTTCGGGATAAAAATAATTCCAGTACCAAGTCCCCTCCGGTTGATAATGACCCGCACTCCAGCGCAGTTGCCAGGGCATCCCAACTTGACCCCCACGAATCCCTTGCAGGTAAACTTGCTGATGCCCTACTAATTGGGAGAATTGTAAATCTTCAGTTGCTAATTGCTGGTGATGAAAATCGCGATCGCCAATCACCAGTCTTAACCTTAATGTCGCTACACTAGTACCTTCATATCGATACTGAATCAAGATGCGGTTGCCCCATTGAGGCTTAGAAGTTGAGCTTTCCTTTTCACCGCTTACCTCATCGACCGCCAATCCATAAGGCATCACCAGCCGCCGCGTCAACTGCCAGCGTTCCTGACCCCAAATCCACTGAGGAACTGGCTCTATTTCAAATGAGCGCAGTAACTTGTAACCCAAAGGTTCAATCTTCTTCCCACCATCCCAAAAATTTGTCGAGAGTGCCCAGATTTCGCCAGCCACTTCCAAGCTGGCATCCAGATGAGATAGCAACAGGGTACGGCTTCCCGGTGGCTCAAGGGCTGCCATCAACCAGCCGTGATAAGTGCGAGTGCGAGCATCACAAACTGTACCACTGGCAAAACTGCCCAAGCCATTGGTCAACAGCCATTCTCGCCTATCTAAATCCTTCACTTAAAATGGCTCTTTAAGGTTGCATAAGCCATCAGCATATCACTGACAGGAGTTATACATTTCTTCAGGGGAATCAGGAAATGGGGAAACATGTGTGACCCATTTAATAGGGCAACGACTGAATTAAATAGATATAGAGACGAAGATAACTCTTACTCAAAATCGTTATGAGTATGATATAGTTGTAACAGTTCGTAAATAATCAGTTTTTGCCAGCACGGGTCAAGTGCCATCACTTGAGCGGCGACGTATACGCCAGAAACATTAAAGGAGAGAAACTTCATGAGCCACCATACAGAAGGATGTCTGCGGGTAGGTCAGCAGGCCCCCGACTTTACTGCCACCGCAGTAGTCGATCAAGAATTCAAAACAATAAAGCTATCTGACTATCGTGGTCAATACGTCGTCCTGTTTTTCTATCCCCTTGACTTTACTTTTGTCTGCCCAACTGAAATTACAGCATTTAGCGATCGCGCTGACGAATTTAAAACCTTAAACACACAAATTCTGGGTATTTCCGTTGATAGTGAATTCTCTCACCTCGCCTGGATTCAGACAGACCGGAAATCTGGCGGTGTCGGTGACTTGAACTATCCTCTGGTCTCTGATATTAAAAAAGAAATCAGCAGTGCTTACAACGTCCTTGACCCTGATGCAGGTGTCGCGCTGCGTGGTTTATTCATTATCGACAGAGATGGTGTCATTCAGCACTCGACCATCAACAACCTATCCTTTGGTCGTAACGTAGACGAAACCCTACGCACCCTACAAGCGATTCAATACGTTCAGTCTCATCCGGATGAAGTCTGCCCAGCCGGTTGGCAACCGGGAGACAAGACAATGGTTCCTGACCCCGTTAAAGCGAAAGTCTTTTTTGCTGCTGTTTAAATCTCATCTAACTCGTTAGCTTCTGAGCTAGAGATTAAGCCTCAACACTGCCTAGAGAGAGCGAGTGACTCAAGCGTGTTGGGGCTAAAAATTATCAGAATCTTAAGGAGGATTCAACATCCGATGCTGACTTCGAGTGATTTTAGCGGTTTACTTAACGAACGCTTCTTCCGCAATTTTTTGCCAATTCCAGCAACCAACTCACTAAAGCTCGAAGCAACAACGCCTGACTTTGAGCTGCCTGACATCACTAATAACCGCCAGGTCAGCTTATCCTATTACCGAGGAAAGCAACCTATCCTCCTCGCCTTTACCCGCATCTTTACTGAAAAGCAGTACTGCCCCTTTTGCTTTCCTCATATCAAAGCGATGAATGAGAACTATGAGCGTTTTATCGAAAAGGGCGTTGAGGTGTTGATGATTACGAGTACAGACGCCAAACAAAGTCAAAAAGTTGTCCAAGACCTCAGTTTAAAGATGCCACTTCTGAGCGACCCTAGCTGTCGTACCTTTCAAGCCTATGAAGTTGGTCAGGCACTAGGCGCTCCCCTACCTGCACAGTTTCTCCTAGATCGGCAAGGAAAACTCCGCTTTAAACATTTATTTTCTTTCCTAGCTTCTAATGCTGAGGTTGAGACACTCTTAGGGGCTATTGATCGGCTATAAATTCTGTAAGGTAAGGTTGCTCGATCTAAGCAGTCGCCAGTCTATTTTTACTGTATAAATCTTGAGTGCTGCAAATACCTTATCAAGTATCAATTATCATTAGGAGTCGATTACATGGATGAAACAATTAGAATTCGCTCAATCGATCACAGTGCTTGGAGTACGACTCTTCAAGGCTTTCCACCCGATAGAATTGAGCAGATATTGGAAGTCTATGGTGCTGATGGGGTGGTAGTTGGCACTATCTGTGAATCTGTAGACGGAAAATACTACATCAACGGTAAACCCGAAGTCGAGTACGCTTCGCTACAAGCCGCAGCAGGAGTGATCATCCAAAGAGAAAATTAAGCATAATTGAATTCCTAATTGTTGCAAGTAGCGTGGGAATTATTTGCTACTTGAGTTAATAAAAGAATGTTAGAGCTGTCTGTTTAACCAGCTCTAGTTTATGTACCTAATTTATCCAGTGCGATCGATTGTCTAGGAAATCAATAAGTAAGATACATCAAAAGATATATTGCCTACTAATAATAAGCCTACTAATAATAAGCAAGCGAAATAAAAAATCTTCACAGTTTGTTAGTCACGGCAAAGGAAGTTCGATGCCCTATAGAAGCGGCTCGCTCCCATTCTGGCTCGTGCTTCACGCACGTAGTAAAAGGTCACAACTCAACTATCAAGTATGAGCAGCACGAGAGCGCACTCCTCAGCTACTCCACCTGATCGCTCACCTAAAAGTAAATGGTTGGCAATGCTAGGCATCGGGCTGGGCGTACTGATGTATACCATCGATACCAGTGCCGTCAATATTGTCCTACCAACACTCGTGGAAACGCTGCACACCAGCTTTAGTACGATTCAATGGGTTGTTTTAAGCTATTTGCTCGTGATCACAGCCCTCGTACTGGGTGCAGCACGGTTGGGCGATATGTTTGGGAAGAAGCGATTATACCTGGGAGGACTTGTCCTATTCACGATCAGTTCGGTACTGTGCGGACTTGCGCCAGGGGTTGGCTGGCTGATCGGCTTTCGGGCGCTCCAAGGACTAGGGGCTTTGTTTATTTCAGCGCTGGGAGCAGCAATTATTACTGAAGTTTTCCCAGATTCAGAGCGCGGGCGGGCACTGGGGATTATCGGTGCGGTTGTCTCATTAGGCGTTGCCCTCGGTCCAACGGTGGGAGGGTTGCTAATTGGAATAGCTGGTTGGCGCACGATCTTCTGGATAAATTTACCCATTGGTATCTTTGCGACTTTTATCGTCCTGCGTTTTGTACCCTCCTCGGTAGGCAGTGGTACAAAACAACAGTTTGATGCCCTTGGGGCGCTGGTTATGACGGTAACGCTAACGTGCTTTGCCCTGGGAATGACGGAGGGACAGAACCGAGGCTTTTCTAGTGGAACAACCTTAACTCTCCTGATAAGTGCGCTGATCGGCTTGGCGTGTTTTTTAGTCATTGAATCCCGGATAAAGCAGCCAATGCTCGACCTACGTATTTTTCGTAATCTTCAGTTCAGCCTCAGCTTGTTGATGGGCTTGTTAGTGTTTATCGTTATTGCGGGGATAATTTTTATCATGCCCTTCTTCCTGGAGTTGGTTAAGCACTATCCGACTCAACGGGTGGGGTTGCTGCTGGCAGTGTCTCCCGTCTTAGGCGGGATTATTGCTCCTGTTTCTGGCTCTTTGTCTGACCGTTTTGGCTCGCGTATCATCAGCTTAATTGGGTTGGTGTTGATGGTAATTGGGTGTTTGGCGATCGCTACCGTTGATACCCAGTTGACTGAGCTAGGTTATATCGTGCGGGTGGCACCCTTTGGGCTGGGGTTGGGGATGTTCCAGTCACCTAATAACAGCGCCATTATGGGAGGCGTGCCACGGGAAAGGCTGGGCATTGCTTCGGGGTTGTTGTCTTTGACTCGCACCTTGGGACAAACGGCGGGTTTGCCTCTTTTGGGCGCTGTGTTTGCGACCTTGACCCTCAGTAGCGCACATTTAGCACCCAATGCTAATGTCACCACTGCACCCGTTGAGGCGTTGGTGTATGGCGTACAAGGTGCTTTTCGGATTGGCGCGCTGATTCTTGGGTTTGCTGCTATTCTGACAGCAGTTGTTTGGAGGATGGAGCGCTCTTCAAAATCCACCTAGAGACATATTTAAAGCTGCTCCTAGATATATATTTGAGTAAAATCGGCGATTTTCAACACGATTCTCTGAACTTTACTCAAAATGCCCCCCCATCGGATTGCATTTTTACAGAAGACAAGTTTTATTAGAAGGTTGCAATGATTTTTAAAAATTGGACTGTAAAGGACAATTTGTAATGATGCTTACAGTCGCACTACCGGGTATTCCACCCTACAGCTTGCTGCATTGGATGATACAGCCGCAGCTCGCCATGCACATCCCAGACGGCTTCTTGAACTTACCTGTTAGCCTCATAACCTGGGTACTTGCCATTGGTTTAATTGCAGTTTCTCTAAAGCGAGCGCAAGCAGAATATCAAGAACGAGCTGTACCTTTAATGGGAGTTTGTGCCGCTTTCATTTTTGCGGCACAAATGATTAATTTTCCGATTCCTGGCGGGACTTCTGGTCATCTCTTGGGGGGAACCCTAGCCGGGGCTTTATTAGGTCCTTGGGCAGGTTCGCTGGTGATGACGGCTGTATTTATCGTACAGGCAACTATATTTCAGGATGGTGGGTTAACGGTCTTAGGAGCCAATATCTTTAATATGGGATTAGTTGGCACCTTTGGGGGTTACTACGTCTACCGAATCATACGGTTTGCCATCGGTCGCGATCGCATCCAAGGGATGGTAGTTGGCGCAGCTGTTGCCGCTTGGGTGAGTGTCCTAGTTGCTTCAATTCTGTGTGCGATCCAGCTAGCTTTATCAGACACCGTCCCCTCCTTAATAGTAGGGTTGACGGCTATGGCATCGTGGCACGTACTGATCGGTATCGGCGAGGCACTGATTACAGTCGTCGCACTCAGTTTCATTTGGCGGACTCGCCCTGATTTATTTCACTTGCCGCCTCGACACAAAGCATTGTCTAAGAATCGTTCCTTTACAGCTCGTTAAACGATTTGATAGTTATGAGTAACAACTTATCGCGTTCGCGGAATCGGGCTTTTGTTATTGCTGGCTTGGGTGTTGCCCTACTCATTGCAATTTGTCTCTCTCCCTTTGCTAGCAAGAACCCCGATGGTTTGGATCGCGTTTCGCAAGATTTGAAGTTCGATCAAAAGGCAGATGAAGACGCACCAGCCCGCAAGCTGCCCTTCTATGCTGTTTTTGAAGAATATGCCTTTAGAGGTGTACCTGAAGCTGTAGCTACTCCCCTAGCTGGTTTAGTGGGAACCCTAGCAACGTTTGGTCTAGCTTGGGGTATGGGCAAACTTGTAGTTCGGGGTTCTGGTTCATCTACTACAGAGGCTGATGACTCTTCCTACTCCGATGATTTAGACCAGTCTTAAGTATTAGGAGTAAAAAGAAACTTTGTATCAAGATTTAGTAAAGGCAGATTAAGTTGAATCTTGGCACTTGTATCTAAGATTTATCAGAAAACCTAGTCTTACAACTATTTGCGATAATTCCCTTTCTCAAAATCAAAATTTTAAATGCTGCTGCACGTTGGGGCGTTTCATCTTGATATAAATAGCAAACAGAGTACGCTTTGGCACTCTTTAGCACCTCGAACCCGGTTATTGTGTACGCTGCTTTTAGTATTTGCGAACGCTCTAACGCCAAATGGGCGGTGGTTGACTTGGGCTATTTATGCAGTTGGAGTGCTAGGCGTTATCCTACTAAGTCGAGTGACTCTGCTTGTCCTGTTAAAGCGAATAGCCGTTGAGTTTGCTTTTATTAGTGTTGTTATCTTAGGCACGTTGTTTCGAGAAGGTGGGGCGGTTCTATGGTCTTGGGGACCCCTAAAAATTACCACAGTGGGGCTAGTTATTTTGGGTAGTGTAGCACTCAAGGCACTGCTATCACTGTTGATGCTAAACGTACTAACCCTCACCACTTCTATTTCAGCACTGCTCAATGCTTTAGTCGCTCTGCGAACACCCCCGCTACTAGTAGCAATTCTGGCATCAATGTATCGCTACATCAATGTCTTAATTGGAGAGTTTAACGCAATGCGTCGAGCGGCGGAGTCTCGTAACTTACTAGGTAGCAACCGTTGGCAACGCTTAGTAGTTGGAAACATGATAGGCTCGCTGTTTATTCGGACTTATGAGCGGGGGGAACGAGTGCATCAGGCGATGCTAGCACGAGGTTATCAGGGAGTTCCACCTGTTGAGAAAGTACCGAAAGGCGGACGCCGTGATATCGTTGCTCTCACTCTCACCGTGATTTTGGCACTTCTTGGGCAGGCTATTTACTTGTTTAAATAACTGTTTATCACCCTTGTTGTTATTAGCTATTCAAAAAAAATAAGTCTAAACCTAAAAACTATTCCTGTTTTGTTTCTCAAAACTAAAAACGTTTAAGATGCACCATAATCCAATCTCTATCAAAAACCTCAACTATAGCTACCCGGATGGAACTGAGGCATTGCGGAACGTTAACCTCTCTATCAAGGCGAACGAACGGGTTGCCTTAATTGGTGCTAATGGTTCGGGAAAGTCTACCTTGCAATTACATCTAAATGGGATTTTAATACCCCAGGAAGGAGAGGTAATGATTGGAGATATGCCTGTAACTTCTAGAAATTTGCGAGCAATTCGGAATTTTGTAGGGCTGGTATTTCAGAATCCAGATAATCAACTATTTATGCCAACCGTTTGGGAAGATGTTGCTTTTGGTCCGATGAATCTGGGGCTGCGAGATAAAGAACTGATCGAGCGAGTCTGTCAATCAATGGCAGCCGTTAATATTGACCCCGACCATTATGGACAACGAAGTACTGAGAATTTGTCCGGGGGAGAGAAAAAACGAGTGGCGATCGCAGGTGTACTCGCTATGCAACCTCAGGTATTAGTATTTGATGAACCCTCTGCCCAATTAGACCCCCGTTCGCGTCGTCAGTTAATCGAGCTATTGCAAAGTCTACAACTAACTCAACTCGTTGCAACCCACGACTTAGATATGGCGTTGGAATTATGCGATCGCACAATTATCTTAAGTCAAGGACAAGTCGTGTTCGACGGTAAGACTGAACAGGCAATGAGCAATTCCGAATTCTTGCTTCAGCACGCTCTAGAGCCGCCGCTATGCTACAGTCGTCCTTACTGTCTGCTAGAACACGCACCTGTCAGCACGGTTCTCAGTGGGCAATCTATTTGAGATTCAGTTACTTATCGCAACCAGACACGCCTCCAGTACATTGAGGCGCATTGCTAATCCGGCGAAAGGAAAGTTTGACAGCGTGTCTTTTGACGCTGACAGTAGCACCCTTTAAAATGAAAAGCGCTCTCAGAGTAGTGATTCAGGAGCTTCGAGGGCCTCTGGGGCATCGGACTTAACAACTGTGCTAGACCTGCTGCTTGTCATGACCCTAGGATTCCTGGGGAGTTTTGGTCACTGCGTCGGAATGTGTGGCCCGTTAACCGTAGCGTTTTCTCTATCACGACAGCAAAAATCTACTGTTACTTGGCATCACTCCCTTAGATTTCATACCTTACTGAACTTGGGTCGAATTACTAGCTATGCCTTAGTAGGTTCAGGAATTGGGGCGCTGGGTTCAGTCTTAGTGGCTGGGGGACAAATGGCAGGTATTGGCAGTGGCTTGCGTCACGGGATGACAATTTTCACGGGCTTACTGCTCATTTGGTTTGCCCTCGTGCAGCTCAAACCCGACTTCTTGCCACGCATCCCCCTGCTACACCCACTCACCCAAGGAAGCTTACACAATCGCTTGAGTTCAGGGATGCTCAAGCTCTCAATGCACCCTAAATGGTGGACACCTACCCTTCTGGGACTGCTTTGGGGTTTAATGCCCTGCGGGTTCCTCTATACGGCTCAGATTAAAGCTGCCGAAACGGGGAACTTGGAAATGGGAGCCGTAACCATGCTGGCTTTTGGAGTGGGAACGCTGCCGATGATGCTGGGTGTGGGAGTATCGGCATCTCGATGGAGTGCAAATCGCCGCAGTCAACTGTTTCGATTGGGGGGTTGGGTAACTCTCACGATTGGGGTGTTAACGCTGCTGCGGACTGGTAACACGATGGTTGATTATACGGGTCATGGAGCGTTACTTTTGCTGATGTTAGCCCTTATTGCTCGCCCAATCAGTCATTTATGGCCGCAACCGTTGCGTTACCGACGTGCCTTGGGAGTAGGAGCCTTTGTGCTAGCTCTGGCTCATACGGCTCACATGATGGAGCATACTCTAAATTGGAACTTCAGTGCCTTCTCCTTCATGCTGCCCATGCATCGGTGGGGTATGGCGACGGGAATCGCGGCTTTGGTATTCATGACGCCCGCGGCTCTCACCAGTTTTGACCGTGCACAGAAAGCGTTAGGGAAGCGTTGGCGACACATTCACTTGTTAAGCATTCCCGCATTGATGTTGTGTGTCATTCATACCCTACTGATTGGTTCTCATTACTTTGGCGGGCTGCAATGGACGTGGGGAAATCAATTCCGAGCGGTGCTTTTAGGCATTATGACATTGGGTGTGTTGTTAGTGCGAGCGCGCGGCTGTTGGTCAGTCTTATCTTTGGAAAAATTTTATGCCCCACCTAGCCAATCTAAGTAGAAGCCTAGTCTGGGGGTTACTTCTAAGTTTCATTGCCATTCCAGCAGAGGCTCACAAAGTTCAGGTGGCAGGGGATGTCGGCGGTACCCTGCACATTGAACCGAATGACGCCCCCCGCGCTGGGGAATCGGCTCTTGCTTGGTTTGGACTGACTCGCAAAGGAGGGCAAGTCATTCCGTTGTCAGAGTGTAATTGCAAGCTATCTGTCTACACATCGACCTCAGCCCCTAGTTCTTTACCTTTGCTAACTCCTGCCTTAAAAGCTGTCTCAGCGGAGCAGTATCAGGGCGTTCCGGGAGCCGAAGTCCAATTTCCCAAGCCCGGAGCTTATCAGCTACAACTGAGCGGTACACCCACGGCCGGCGGAAATTTTAAGCCGTTTGAGTTAAAGTTCCAAGTTACGGTAGCCACAGGTACATCCGCTCCCACCGCTAGCCCTCAAGCTATCTCATCACCCCATGGGTCTACCCCTGAGCCTCACCAGCCAGACCGTTCGTGGCAGCTTCCTGTAATTGCCCTATCAACTGTTCTCGGTCTGGGAATTCTTTGGGGCGTATGGTGGAAGAGGCGCAAATAGTTCTCTACACCGTCGCCAAATGCACAAGTGCGATCGCAAATCTCCTTCCCACAATTATCCCTCTTCTGTCACTCTCCGGAAGGTCAATCTCTAGAAGCTTTATCAGTCAAGGAATACAAGCTATCCTATTACAAAAACTTTCTTGTTGTATTTGTTAATAGAAAAAAATCTGGCGATCTCTT
>JALYGX010000293.1 GCA_030776905.1 Cyanobacteriota bacterium
GTCCCTGCCAAGCCAGAACCGTTATCAGTTGTAGGAATGGGGATACTGGAAGGCCATATCAAAAGACTCAGACAAAGCGATCGCACTAACATCCACCTCATGGGTATAGTCTTTTCCTCTCTTGGTCATGCTACGACTATGGCTCCAAAAATCAAAAATAGAGTCATCGACGATTTTGGTGCAGACAAAATTTTTAATACGGAAATTCCTATGAATGTTGCTGTTGCGAAAGCGGTCGATGAGTTTCAACCCGTTGTGCTGACAGAACCAAATGCTGCGGGGGCAAAAGCTTTCACCGAGTTGACCAACGAATTTTTACAGAAGCTCTCAAATATTCTGCCAACAATACAACAAAAATAAAATTAGAGAAATGGAATAAGCGCCTTCCAATAGTTTTACTATCTCTTTTAGAGCTTAATCTCAGATTAAATGATAAACATTTAATAACTACCTGGAGGGGAAAGGAATGTTAGTCAAAGGCAGTAATCAAAATAACTTAATCAAAAATCTCTTGAGTTTATTGACAGGAATGGCGACGGCTGGTGCTTTTATCGCGCTTCCGGTATTAACTCAAATAACACTCGCTCAAACTAACTCAGCTTTGCCTATTAGTAACGAGTCTCCCTCCAATCCCATTGCTCAAGGTGTTCCCAATAGCGTCACACCCATAACCACCGCTCCTGAACCATCAGCAAGTCCTATCCTTGCGGCTCCCATCCCATTAGTAAATCCTACCCTTGCCGCTCCCGTACCATTAGTAAATCCTACGATGGGTACTTTTACTCCTACCACAGCAGGAATTACGCCAAGCGTCGTACCCGTAACTACCGCTCCTGGAACAACGGTGACTCCTACAACTAGCGCTCCCAGCAGCGTAACCTTACCGACTGTGATAATTACAATACGTTCCACTAGTGTGCTCAATACAACCTCGACAACGTCCCCAGTTGGTGTGTCTACCACTCCTGGAACCGTGAGAAATTCTAACTTCCCCTCTCCCAGCACAGGAATACTTACTTTGCCAGGTAGCTCCTCTTCTGGTACAGGAACACCTACTTCTTCTAGTGGCTCGTAAAAATTCAGGCAATTGTTCGAGGAGTCTGATACGATAGACTCTTTCCTAAGTAGGGGTGCATGAATAAGTCTTCCTACTATTGTTGTTGTTAAGGAGATTTACTTGGGTACTCAGCGCCTCAGCGATGTACCAGAACTGAAAGTTACTTGATATGCCAACACCCCAGCAAAGCTCTAACTCAGTTTAAAGCACCATAGTGTTGGCTAGTGGTAGAGAATTCCAGATTATTATAAGAAAGATTGCAACAACTGACCCAGTCTCAAGTAATCTGGATTAGTTTGTGCAAAACAAGCCAACGTTTCTCCAAGAGGATGGTATTCATGGGATGTGTCATTGCCACAGTTAACATGAAAGGTGGCGTTGGGAAGACGACCCTAACTGTAAACTTGGCTACTTGCTTGGCAAAACATCATGGAAAGCGTGTTTTAGTTGTAGATTTAGATACGCAAATTAGTGCCACGCTTAGCTTAATGCCTCCTCACGATTTTGCCAAAGTTAGGAGAGAAAGACGCACGCTAGGTCAGCTAATTTACAAAGCTATTAGACCGAATAGTAAGAGTAAGCTGACTATTCAAGATATCATTCAACCCTACATTTGTAACATCCACGGACTGGATTTATTGCCTGGTGACATTGACCTTTACGATGAGTATTTAGTGTCAGAAATGCTTCACCAGAAAGCAGTTAGCGAACAATCCCGTGATTTTAGTGAAGTTTGGAATTACTTTGAGAGTCAATTAATCAGAGGCATCTTAGCGCCAGTCATTAACACTTATGACTTCATCATTCTAGATTGCGCTCCTGGTTACAATCTTTTAACTCGAAGCGGAATTGTTGCCAGTGACTACTATTTACTACCCGCCAGACCAGAACCTCTATCTATTGTAGGAATTCAACTCCTGGAACGACGAATTAGCAAACTGAAAGAAAGCCATAAGTCTGGCAATATCATCAATCTCCGAATGCTAGGAATTGTTTTTATCCTGTCTGGAGGAAGTCTTATGGGTAGGTACTACAATCAAGTCATGCAGCGAGTTACTCAAGATTTTACTCCTACTCAATTGTTCAATCAAAGAATTCCTATGGATGTCAATGTTGCAAAAGCTGTTGATAGTTTTATGCCAGTAGTTTTAGCAAGTCCAGGTACAGCAGGAGCCAAAGCTTTTACCAAGTTAAGCGACGAATTTCTACAAAAAATCGAGGCTTTTAATTCCATCTACCAGTCAACACAAAACAAGGTGAATTTGGCGAATCTTGAGTAAAAAGGATAAAGATTCAAGGCGAGAATCTCATTATCAGTAATGGCTTAACTTCTATGGGCTTTTCATACCCAATCAGCTACCTGGTTTAGGCAGGTATTTACAAAAAGTTATCCTTGTTTTCCCGTTGGGATGGCTAGTAAAAGCCTTGCAATGACAGTCTTCTTACTTTACTACTGTCATCGGCAACTGTTGTTCTTTTGTAGGAGGCTCAACTCGATGCGAGAGTTGCTTTCCCTCCGTCTTGAGTGCCGCAGCTAACTCCTTCGTGACAGAAAATTGCTGCCCATTGATGTTAATTGTTGTCATCTGGTCCGGCTTTTGGTCGAGTCGAGCAGAAAGGCGATCGATTGTTTGATGAGCCTTTGCGAGTTCCGGTTTTAATACCTCTAGGTGTGACGAGGCAATCCGCAGTTGTTGATTTTCCTTGCTTAGCTGTTGTTTCTGATTTTCTAGTGCCTCATAGCGCTTCTGGAGCGTCGCTAGTTGTAGTTTTTGGTCTTGAACTTGGTGGTTTAAATTCTGATTAGATGCCTGTAACCGCTTCATTTGAGCTTTGAGGGTGGAGCGTTCGGCTACTTGCTGGTGATTTTGGCTTTTTAAGGTATGCAGGCGTTTCAGCGCATCCTGATAGACAGCTTGTAGTTCCACTTGTTCGTTTTGGGTGGCTTCCAATTGACTTAATGCCATTCGATACTTCTGCTCAGAAACGTCTCGTTGAGTTTGGGCTTGTTCAATTTCCAGGATTGAACTCGCTACGGGAGCTTGAGTTTCACTGAGTCCATTAGCAACGGCTGGGTTGCTTTCACTAGCATGCAGACTATCCCCACCCAAGTAAGAAGAGGCGATCGCTATTAGTGTCAGGGGTGCTACTACCATCGGAATTAACAGCCATTGAGCAAAGCGTTGCCGTTGGGGAGGGTTTTGGCGAGAACTTTGGGTTAAAGAGGTGTTGTTCATCTGAATTCTCCGGCAGTGTGGCGAGTTAAAAGTTGCGATCGAACTCTTTACAAGAGTCAATTCAATCTAGGTATCTGTAGTACCTATCGCCGGAAACTTGACAATTTATGCAGGATGCCTGAAGACAGCGAGTCCTGAACAAGGTAAGCTAATCACTAGAATTTTTTGGAATAAATGGCTTGCTAGGGCAAGCTAGTTGTAAATCATTTAGCACTATGAGGCATTTTCGACGCCTAGCTGCATTAGTTTTGGCGATTATTGTTTGGTTCTTTCCCCTATCGGCACAAGCTGCCAGCTCTTCTGCTATTGGACGCGCTGCTGGCAACTCTGAACTAAGCGGCAACGATTTCTCCGGTAAAAGTTTACTGGGGGCGGAGTTTTCCAATGCCAATCTGGAGCAAACTAACTTTAGCAATGCTGACTTACGCAGTGCAGTGTTTAGCGGCTCTGTAATGACTCAAGCAAATTTGCACGGGGCAGATTTTAGTAATGGAATCGCTTATCTGGTTGACTTTAGGGGAGCTGATTTAAGTGATGCGGTTTTTGCAGAAGCGATTATGTTGCGTTCTCGCTTTGAAGATGCTGACATCACGGGTGCTGATTTCAGCGATGCTGTTTTAGATGGCGTCCAAGTGCGGAAACTCTGCACTAGGGCAACGGGTGTTAATTCCAAAACTGGAGTTGATACTCGTGAATCGTTAGGATGTCGTTAAAGTGCATTAAACCTCATCGTAGGGTCACGATATATCCTGCCCCTACGCATGACTTGTGTTGTACTTAATTGAAAACCGCTATATTTTAAAAAGCTTGAGGCATTAGTTAGCCTTAGTTCAATTTTGGTTTATTCAACTCCTTGGACTTCGCCAAAGCTTCTTTGTAGGCGGCTTGGTACTCCGCACCACCTAGCATAATATCGCCGTAATATTCGTAAGGCGCAGCACCATAGATAGGAAGTGGAGGGTCCTCTGGATAGTCTTCTTTTGCTTCTTCTACAGCGGCTTTTAGTTCCTCGACGCTCAAACGTTGGGCTGCGAAGTAGTAGAGTTCTTCAAAATTTTTGCTCAGGTGTGGCAAGGTCGGATCGACAAGACAATTCTCAAGCTCAATCCAGCTATGCTCAATGGGTTTGTATGGCTCTCCCGCAAAGACCAAAAAGCCTTGAACATACGTAGCCCCCTCTGTCAATAATACGGCGTTATAGGCATTGTCAAAGCTGTTTTTAGCTTTGCTTTTAATACGTTTAGCAATTTCTGTAGAGAGAGTCGCATCTAGGGGTTTGCTCATAGCTGTTGCTTGAGTTGGGGCTAATACTAACATTTTGAACCCCAACGATCGCTCTTGAGTCAACCGTTGGGGTGAGTTGGAAGTAAATTGTAAGGGCGCAAGGCCTTGCGCCCTTACAGTATAGAGAGCCTTTAAGCTGGTAGGCTAAAACTGATCGGCTAAAGCGGCATTGCAGCGTTCGCAAATGGTGGGATGCTCTAGTATTTTCCCAACTAGGGTTGAGTAGTTCCAACAGCGATCGCATTTTTCTCCATCTGCCTTAACCACACCAATTAATAGCGTTGCAGTCTGAGTCTTATACTGAGCATTTTGAATTGCCTCAGGGGAGTCTAGTATTTCTACCTGGGAGACTAAGAACAGGTAGCGCAACTCATCTACCCGATTACCGCTAAGACTATCTTGTGGATTAAGTTCTTCTAGGCGCTGTCGAACCTCAGCCCACTTCTCTTTATCGATATGTAGCAACACCTTGGCTTCTAGAGAAGAGCCAATCATCTTTTCTGTTCTAGCCTGATCCAATAACTTGTTAACCTCTGCACGGATGTTTCGCAGGGTTGTCCAAGATGACCCAAGTTTGGAGTCTTTCCACTGTTCCTCTAATTTCACCCAACCGGACTCAAACACTGATTGGTAAGGCGTTTTATATGGGATATATTGCCAGATATCGTCTGCCATGTGACTTAGCACAGGTGCGATCGCTCGTGCTATATTTTCCAGAGCAATTGCCATCACTGTCTGGCAACTGCGACGGCGAGGTGAGTTTAAATCACTGATATAGAGCCGATCTTTGGCAATATCCAGATAGAAGTTAGATAGGTCAACCACACAGAAATTCTGCACCGTCTGGAAGAACCGGAAAAACTGGTAACTCTCAAATGCCTCCGTTACTTCCCCAAACACCTCCGTCATCCGATGCAGCATATAGCGATCAAGTTCCGCCAGCTTCTCATATGGCACTGCATCATTGGCAGGGTCAAAGTCGTGCAAATTCCCCAACAAGAAACGCGCTGTGTTGCGAATCTTGCCCCTCACATCCCCCATCTGCTTGAGGATATTTTTGCCCAAGCGGACATCCGAAGAATAATCCACCGATGACACCCATAGACGCAGCACATCGGCTCCGTAGGGCGGCTCCTCTTTCTGGTTTTTGCCTCCCTCAATTACGATTTTGGGGTCAACCACATTGCCCAGAGACTTACTCATCTTGCGACCCTGTTCATCCAGAGCAAAGCCGTGAGTCAAAACCTTTTTGTAGGGAGCCGTTTCATTAGTTGCCACACTTGTCAAGAGGCTGGACTGGAACCAACCGCGATGTTGGTCTGACCCTTCCAGGTACATATCCACGGGATACTTCAAATTCTCCCGTTGCTTTGCCACTGCTGCCCAAGAGGAACCGGAGTCAAACCAGACATCCATTGTATCGGTGCCTTTGCGGTAAGTGCGACCGTTATTGCGGTATTGTTCTGGCAATAACTCCTCAATGGACATTTCCCACCAAGCATCAGAACCATTCTGGGCGAAAATTGCCTGGACATGGGCGATCGTTTCTTCACTGAGCAGGGGTTCGTTGGTTTCTTCGTCGTAGAACACGGGGATGGGAACACCCCAGTTGCGTTGGCGAGAAATGCACCAATCGGAGCGTTCTGCAACCATTGGCGTGATGCGGTTTTCGCCTTGGGCAGGAATCCAGTTAACGGATGCGATCGCCTTTAATGCCTCGTCCCGGAATCCCTCAACGCTGGCAAACCACTGTTCCGTTGCCCGGAAAATCGTCGGCTTTTTCGTGCGCCAATCGTAGGGATACTTGTGACCGTAAGCCTCCTCCTTCAGCAAGGAACCTGCTTCAATCATTGCCTGAATGATTGCCTCATTGGCATCCTTAAGTACATTTAACCCAGCGAACTTCCCAGCTTCTGCGGTAAGATTTCCGCGATCATCCACGGGTGAGAGAATCGGCAAGCCATACCGTTGACCAACGATATAATCCTCTTGTCCGTGACCGGGGGCAGTGTGTACCAACCCCGTACCCGACTCAGTAGTAACGTAATCGCCACCAATGACAACCTCACTCTCGCGGTCAAACAGTGGATGCTTGTAGGTGCTGTGTTCTAATGCCTTTCCTGGCATTGTCGCTTTCACCGTTAGCTCAGTGCCAAACTTTTCAGACAGGCGTTCCACCAAATCTGCCGCAACAATTAGGTATTTAGCTGGGGTTTCTGTACCGACCTGAACCACAGCATAGTTGAGTTCGGGATTAACAGCGACGGCGAGGTTACCGGGAAGTGTCCAGGGTGTTGTCGTCCAGATTGCTACTCCCAAATTCAGCAGAAATGGCTCCAATACCTCTTTCACGGCTGGCGCGGCTTTTGTCATTTTGAAGGCAGCATAGATGCTACGCGAGGTATGCCCTTCTGGATACTCTAACTCCGCTTCTGCCAGTGCTGTTTGGGAACTTGGACTCCAGTGAACAGGCTTCAAACCGCGATAGATGTAGCCTTTCAAGACCATCTGACCAAACACGCCGATTTGAGCAGCCTCGTACTCTGGGTTCATCGTCAGGTAAGGATGCTCCCAGTCGCCCCAAACGCCGTAGCGCTTGAAGCCTTGGCGCTGCTCATCTACGGCTTTGAGCGCAAAGTTACGCGCTTCATGACGAAGTTTCAAAGGTGTTAGCTGCTCCCGCTCCTCTGACTTCATGTTTTGCAGGACTTTTAGCTCAATGGGCAAGCCGTGACAATCCCAACCGGGGACGTAGCGAACCTTGCGCCCCCGAAGCAGTTGGTATTTGTTGATGATGTCCTTGAGGATTTTATTCAGGGCGTGACCCACATGCAGAGAACCGTTGGCATAGGGCGGTCCATCGTGCAAAATGAAAATCTCGCCAGGATTGTTCTGTGACAGGTTTTCGTAAATCTGGTTTTCTTCCCAAAATTTTTGCAGTTCGGGTTCCCGCTTCACAGCGTTTGCCCGCATATCGAATCGGGTTTTAGGAAGATTTACGGTATCTTTGTAGGATTTTGTTTCTGTCACAGTCTCGCGGAGAAAGATAGTGGACTTTTCTATCTATTATCTTAATCTGCGACAAATCCCAAGGTCTTCAAGTTGGCGTTGGCGGATTTTCCGGGTCGATGGGAACGGCTTCTATGGAAACAGGTGATTCTGCTTCTGCAAGTCTATCTTCAGGGTCACCCGGTCCTGGTGGTTCAGCCGGGGGGGCTAGTCCCACTTCAGGGGCGATTTCTTCTATGGGTGTCGTGGCGTCTTCTGTTGACTCCTCTGTGTCAAGAGATGCTGACTTTTGAGCCGCTTCCACCAGTTCGGGAGCGGGTGGATTCGGTGGAATGAGTTCGGGAACGTCGGATTCTGGAGTAACAACCGCATCGGTTACCTCTGTCGTTGCAGGGGGCACGTCTTCGGGTATCAGCTTTATTTCAGGAGACGAGTCTTCCAATACCACCGCCAGATCGGGAGTCGAGTCTTCTACAGGGGGTACTGCTGCTTCGGGAGCAGGGGTTTGGTCAGTAGGAGCGACCGTAGCAGCGACTTCTTCAAGCGTGCCTTGGATATTTTGCTTCGCCGTTTCTCCTGCGGCTGTTGCCTCAGATTTACCTTTACGAAACAGACTGGTGAGTTGCTGTTGCAGTCCTTGAAGACCGCCAGATGGGGCTATATCTTTAAGTTTTGATTGAACTTCATCTTGACTGGGAATTGGTGTCTGCTGCTCTGGCGCGGCTATAGCTCGGCGCAATGTCAAGGTTTGCCAACCAAACCAACCTAACAGCGCCACGCTTGCCAGTTGACCGAGTAAAACTCCGCCAGTAATGCGTCCAGCACACACCCATAAAACCAGGGCGTAGAATAGTCCAACTGCACTCCAGGCAAAATCCTCTTTGCGATGAACTTCTGGAAAAAAGAAGGCTGCCATATACATGGCGATACTACCAAGACCGATAACCAACGCCAGGACGTATGCCAACATTTTGTGGGTACTCCTTAACTACACGCCTCTCATTTTGGCGCGAAATTGTTTGTTTCAATACAAATCTTAGGTAATTAGCTGTTATTTATCGATAATGCTAACTAATTCGCTTTAGTATTTACTGCCAAAAGGTAGATCTTAATTTCTTTTTTACGAGACTACTTTGGATATCGGGCTACCCTGAAAGTGAACTAAACCGTTCTACAAGTTAAGCACAGTTCCGAAGAGAGTTTTATGACACAGCAAAGCTTTGGTCTTATCGGCTTAGCCGTCATGGGCGAAAACCTAGCGCTGAATGTAGAGCGCAATGGTTTTCCTGTAAGCGTTTACAACCGTACTGCCGCCGTTACCCAGAAGTTTATGGAAACGCGGGCAAAAGGTAAGAACTTCCATGCCGCCTATACTATTGAAGATTTTGTCCAATCCCTGGAGCGACCTCGCAAGATTCTAGTTATGGTGAAAGCTGGTGCGCCAGTGGATGCGGTGATTAGCCAGCTCAAGCCCTATCTACAACCTGGGGACATGATCATTGATGGTGGTAACTCCCTCTACAGCGATACAGAACGGCGCACTAAAGAACTAGAATCCGAAAACTTTGGATTCGTTGGGATGGGCGTCAGCGGTGGTGAAGAAGGAGCGCTGAATGGCCCTAGTCTGATGCCTGGGGGCACAGAAACGGCTTATGGTGAGTTAGGACCAATTCTGACGAAAATTGCCGCTCAGGTGGATGATGGTCCCTGTGTAACCTACATCGGTCCTGGTGGCGCGGGTCACTACGTCAAAATGGTACACAACGGAATTGAGTATGGGGATATGCAGCTAATTGCCGAAGCATACGACCTGCTCAAGAGCGCGCTGGGGCTTGACCATAATCAGTTACACGAAATTTTTTCCGAGTGGAATACCACCGACGAACTGAACTCGTTTTTGATTGAGATTACCGCTGATATTTTCAAGTACGTCGATCCAGACACTAACTTACCGCTGGTAGAGGTCATTGAAGATGCTGCTGGGCAAAAAGGAACCGGCCGCTGGACAGTGCAGGGAGCCTTTGAGTTAGGTGTGCCAATCCCAACAATGACAGCGGCTGTCAATGCGCGGGTTGTGTCGTTCTATAAGCACGAGCGGGTAGCAGCCTCTAAAGTCCTGACAGGTCCGACGGGTAAGTATGAGGGGGACACTAAAGACTTTATCAACAAAATTCGGGATGCCCTCTACTGCTCGAAGATTTGCTCTTATGCTCAAGGCATGGCGCTATTGGCTAAGGCATCAAAGGAGTTTAATTACAACCTCAGCTTGAGTGAATGTGCTCGGATTTGGAAAGGCGGCTGCATTATTCGTGCGGGTTTCCTGGATAAGATTAAAGTAGCTTTTACGCACGAACCACTGTTGCCTAACCTGCTACTAGCGCCTGAGTTCAAGCAAAGTATTTTGGATCGGCAGGACGCTTGGCGAGAGGTGCTGTCAGTATCCAATAAATTGGGTATTCCAGTCCCCGCGTTTGCGGCGTCGTTGAATTACTTCGACAGCTACCGACGCGCTCGCCTCCCGCAAAACCTCACCCAAGCGCAGCGTGACTACTTCGGCGCTCACACCTACGAGCGTACCGATAAAGAAGGACTCTTCCACACCGAATGGACGAAGGCGGCGGAAGAATCCCTGCAAACGGGTACCACCGATTAACCTGGCTATCGTAGAGACGTTCCGGCAGAACGTCTCTACCGCCGGAAGATTTCTGCCACTCCTTGGGGCTAGGGTCGCCAGTTATCAAGAAAAGTCTTGACCTGCTCCAGTTGTTTTTCCAAGGATTCCAACCGCTCTGTGGCACCTTCCCAGGTTTTTTCTCGCGCCTGCCGCTCCAGTTGAGCCGCGACATCTGGCATCAATCGCACGCCCACATTGGCACTTGCCCCTTTAATCCGATGGGCTTGCTGCTCAACCGTAACAAAATCATTGGCTTGGAGGGCATGGCGCATCTTTTGCAGTCCGGGTTGGGCATTCTCTACGAACATTTGCACGAGTCGCTGTTGAAACGTTACTTTGCCGCGAGAGAGCGCATTTAAGCGTTCCAAATCTAGTGGTGTTTCGTTCATGGAATTCGTGGGCTGGGTTGAGCAGTGAGTAATGTTTTTGACTTCAGACTTTACACTCAAAACTTCAGGCTTTAGGGTGCGCTTCGCCCAGCGCTCGATCGCTTTTCCTAATGCTTCTTGATCGACAGGTTTACTCAGGTAGTCATCCATTCCGGCGGCTAGACACTTGTCTCGATCGGCGGGTAGGGCGTGAGCGGTGAGAGCAATGACTACCGTGTGGCGGCTTGAACCTTCGCGCCGTCTTAGCTCTTGTGTTGCCTCGTAGCCATCCAGCACAGGCATCTGACAATCCATCAAGACAATGTCGTAGTTTTGCTGACTTAATTGGGCGATCGCATCTTTGCCATTCCCAACACAGTCTGCCTGAAGCCCAAGCATTTGTAGCTGGTTTAAAATCACCATTTGATTCACCGGATGGTCTTCTACCAGCAGAATTTTAAGGAAAGAAGGGTAGGAATCTTTGGCATTCACGCCTTCCCCAATTTCCGACACGCAAGCCTTAGGTTCGCCCTTCCCACAGGCACTAGCCAAACTATCAAACAGTCGTGAGGCTCTTACGGGTTTAAGCAGGTAGCCAGAAATGTCCATCGACTCCAACTCCTGGACGGCATCACGCTGATGAATTGTCGTCAACACAATCAGCTTCGTCTGAGCCAAAACTGGATCGGAGCGAATCATGGGGACAATTAGCACTCCCTGACTATTTGGCATTTGCAAGTCAACAATTGCCACATCATAAGGATGCCCTTGAGCCGTGCTAGAGCGTAAGGCGTTTAAAGCGGTGGTACTGTCGGTGGCTTCATCGGAAAGTACCCCCCATTTATCAGTAAGCGATCGCACAGCTTGGCGAGTCGTGGCATTGTCAGAAACAACTAATAGTTTGAGCTTGCTCAGATCCAATGGGACAGCCGTTGCGACTGCCTCGTTCTGAGTCCCAAATGAGGCTGTAAACCAAAAGGTAGAACCCTGTCCCAGTACACTCTCGACACCAATTGAGCCGGACATCAGCTCCACCAGTTGCTTGCAAATAACCAGCCCCAAGCCCGTACCACCATATTGACGGGTCATTGAGGCATCCACTTGTGAAAACGATTGAAATAGCTTT